>NZ_VHOP01000051.1:0-54710 GCF_008704325.1 Acetobacter sp. DmW_125128
ACCCGCACCCGCACCCGCACCCGCACCCGCACCCGTGGCTAAAGCCGCACCTGCCCCGGCGCAAGACACCAAAAGCGTAACACCTGCGGCCCAGCCGCATAAACCGCCACCGCCGGCAACAATACCAAATGCCCCACCTCCGCTGCCGCAGCTTACCCCTGCCCCATCAGACGTGGAAACCCATCCCTTTCCAGTGCCTCCGCAGCCAACTGTGGATTTAAAAGCTCCAGGCACCGTGACACCTATTGAAGGCGGTGTGCGCATTACCTTTGCACCAGATGCGGCAACACTTAACCCAGAAACACATCAGGCCATTCTGGCATTTGGGCAGCGTTTGTCTGACAAACCGCATGAACGCGCCCTGATAGATGCCTACAGTTCCGGCGCTGTGGATGATCCATCATTGCCGCGGCGTATGGCATTGGCCCGCGGGCTGGCGGCGCGCAGCGTGCTCATGAATGGTGGCACACCCTCTACCCGCATTTACGTGCGCGTTATTGGCCTGCCCAAACAATCCGCCCCTAACACACCGCAGGATTATATTGATATTTACCAGTCTGACGTTGTGCCCTAAAAACGAGCATCTTTTCAGTTTTCAGGCACCTTAAAGGGGTGTGACCATACCAGCAGCATATTGCTGCCTATGCGTATTTCTTTTTGTGCAGGCCCAAACTGTGTTTGAGCCTGTGCGGCCTGATCCGCACTTTCACATACAATAAAATTGCCACCCGTTTCATACCATTGTCGCTTGCTGAGGGTATGAAACGCTTTGATGCCTGATGGCGTGAACTCAATAGGCGCAAGCCGTGCCTGAAATGGCAGACTATTGCGGGCAGCGCTCCAGTATGGCGCAAAACCCTGCTTTAGGCCCATTTGTTCCAGAGCATGGTTTACGGGAAAGTTCTGATTTGCTGCTGCATACCCTAAAACGGGACGCGGCAGAATTGTTGCCGCATACAAAATACAGCAGCCACCAAACAGAAAGCCATAACCACGCGGCACCTGCACATGCCGAACAACTAGCAAAACAGACAACAGGCATGGAAAAACCAGATAACGGAATGACTGCTCATCCATTGTCAGTTCGCCAAAAATAAAGGCTGCCAACATAATAAGAATAGCGAGGGCGGCTGAAAGATCAAACAGCGTCCATTGCCGGTTTTTACGCAGCACATGAAAGCAGCACCAGACCGTGCCACCTGCACACATCAGATGAAACAGCTCACGCCCAGAACCTGAAAGCGTTATCGGCTTTCCAAAAAAATCAGCACCAAAATACTGTAAGAAGCCGGAAAACAGAACGCTTAGATTATACGAAGCCCGACTTTGTGAACCAAAAGATGAACTCCACAACCCCGGCACATGGAACGCTCCATTATGAGCGAGCACTGTTTTAATAACATGCTCCAGCAGCAAGGCCCCCACCATGCTGCTGGCAATTCCGCAATATCTTGGACCGCGCTGTTCAAGACTGCATCCGATAGCCGCCAGAATAATCGGCAAAGCCAGAGTATACTTAACCAGATCATCACTGCTCAGTAGTAGAGCGACAAACAGGACAGTGCCGCTCCAGCGCGTACAGATTGCGAATAAGCTTTTAGATTGTAACCATTGCGGTTTGCGTAACCACATCAACCAAAACAGTAACATGCCAACATATGCGCCGACATGATAACAAGGTGACAACACCAGATGGATGGCAAAAGCGCTGGGTGCCCCTAACAAAACCAGAAGCGGCCAGCCCACAATACACGTTGCCGAACGTACGATACGAAACGCCAGCAACATAGCAACGGCCCACAACATGGCTGGCACAATGTAATAAAAAGACACATGCCAACCAAATAGGCCGAACACCACAACATAAGGCAGTATTTCAGTAAAATAGAAGGACTGGGTAGAAAGATCCCACCCTTTCAGTAAAACATTACCGTGCAGAATATCTTGCGCGGCCAGCAAGGTCGAAACACTGTCTGAATTCAAAGGCTGCGTCATACCCAAAGCGGTATAAAGCAACGTTAAAACCACAAACGCCACCAAATAGCCTACTACGTTTTGGTATGTTTTGCGTTCAACCACAGTGGTTTTCCCTCGCAATGTCTCATGAAAAAACCGGCCTTTCAGCCGGTTTATTTTTAGCTCTCTAAAAGAGACTGTTCTATTTTTTCTCGGGCTTCTGTTGCGAGTTGATCCACCCGTTCATTTTCTGGCACGCCGGAATGTCCCTTGACCCAATGCCATGAGACCTCGTGCCGCTTGGAGACATCCAGCAGCCTGCGCCATAAATCCATATTGGCAACCGGATCACCCGATGCATTGCGCCAATTGCGCCTTACCCACCCTGTATGCCACCGGGTAATGCCATTGCGCACATATTCACTATCTGTGTGTAAATTCACCACACAAGGGCGCGTAAGAGCTTCCAGCGCTTCTGCTGCGGCTGTTAGTTCCATACGGTTATTGGTGGTTTCACGCTCACCGCCAGAGAGTTCTCGTTCCACGCCTTTGCAGCGTAGCAGAACACCCCAGCCACCTGGGCCAGGGTTTGGGCGGCATCCACCATCCGTCCAGATTTCAACCTCCAGAGCAGGTTGTTCTGTTGCTCTGGTATTTTCAGAATCCGTAGGCATCAGCACTTTCCGTTTCCAGATGGAAGCGCAGGCGCTTCAGATAATCCATAGGATTTTTAGGCGTTACCAAGGCATCTGCTGGCGTGTTGATCCAATCATACAACCGGGTCAGCAAAAAGCGCATGGCCGCACCTCTGGCCAGAACAGGCATAAGTTTGCGTTCTGCTGGCTCCAATGGGCGTATTTCCTCATACCCTTGCATCATATGCCGGGCAAAGGTGATGTTAAACGCCCCATCGGCCTGAAAGCACCATGCGTTCAAACAAATGGCGATATCGTAAGCCAGAAAATCCGTGCAGGCGAAATAGAAATCAATCACACCTGAAACTGCATGATCCAGAAAGAAAACGTTATCTGGAAACATGTCTGCATGAATCTGCCCACGCGGCAGTAGCGGGTTATTCTCCCGCCCCGGCCAAAACGGCAGAATATGCTCCAGTGCATTTTGCAGTTCATCCCGCAAACCTGCACACACGTTATCTGCACCTGCGCCGCAGCTTTCTAGCAGCGCAAACCACGCATCTGGCCCCAAACCATTCTGACGTTCCGGCTTATAGGAACGCCCCGCCACATGCAGTTGTGCCAAAGCTCGCCCCAATGGGCGACAATGCTCCAGCCTGACAACACGCGGCCAAACGCCGGGCAAGAATGTGGTAATGGCAGCGGGCCTGCCTGCCAGTGTTTTGAGCACGTGCCCCTGCGAATCTGCCACAGGCTGGGGGCATGTTACCCCCTCACGCGCCAGATGCTGCATAAGCCCTAAAAACCAAGGCAGATCCTGCGCATTCACCCGTTTTTCGTATAGAGTAAGAATGTAATCTCCATCTGTTGTACGCAGTTGGAAATTACTGTTCTCTACCCCTTCGGCAATACCGCGAAACGCAACCAGAGACCCTATGGCGTAATCCTGTAAAAACGCTTCTAGGGCCTCGTTCCCAACGTCCGTATAAACGGCCATGCAGCACCTTTAGCCTAACGGTGCGGGAAGGCGGAACGTTACGTTTTCTTCCTTCACAATCCGCTCTTCAATGCACAGCGTATAACGCTTGGCCATTTCTGCCAGCATTTCCTGCACCAGTGCTTCCGGCGCAGAAGCACCCGCCGTAATACCCAGCGTGTTTACGCCTTCCAGCACGGACCAATCCAGAGAATCCAGACGGGGCACCAAAAGCGCACGCGGTGTGCCAGAGCGTTCCGCCACTTCACGCAGACGCTGGGAATTGGAAGAATTGGGAGAGCCGATAACAATCACCAGATCGCATTCCGGCGCGATGGTTTTAACGGCTTCCTGACGGTTGGTGGTAGCGTAGCAGATATCTTCGCGCTTTGGCCCTTCAATCAGCGGGAACCGCGCACGCAGAATATCCACAATTTCTGCCGTATCATCCACGGAAAGCGTTGTCTGAGTGATAAAGGCCAGACGTGTTGGATCTTCCGGCTCTACCGTGCGGGCTTCTTCTGCATCGTTAATCAGCGTCATGGCGCCCGGCGGCAGTTGGCCCATTGTGCCCACCACTTCTGGGTGGCCTGCATGGCCAATCATCAGGATATGGCGGCTTTCTGGCCCACCACCAGCAAAATGACGCTCAGCTTCACGATGCACCTTGGAAACCAGCGGACATGTGGCATCTAGATACAAAAGGTTACGGCGTTCGGCCTCAACAGGCACGGTTTTTGGCACGCCATGAGCAGAAAAAACAACGTGGCCATCTACGGGAACTTCATCCAGTTCCTCAACAAAAATGGCGCCTTGTGCTTCCAGCTCTTCCACCACTGTCCGGTTATGGACAATTTCATGGCGGACATAAACAGGCGCACCGTAGCGACGGATGGCTTCTTCCACCACACGGATGGCACGGTCCACCCCTGCGCAGAAACCACGTGGGCCTGCCAGCAGAACCTTAAGAGATCTGCCGTGCTGAGCATCTGCGCTCTGGGGCGGGGTAAGGGTATCAGTTTGATCGGGCATGGTGTTCCCCAAAGTTGCAGCGGACTGTATAGAAGAAAACTGGCTATGAAGAAGCATATTGAAAACAGGCTATGCCCGAAACCCATAAAGGTGACGGAAGTTGTGGCCTACGCAAAGGACGCATGGGATGCAACCCGTTTTACGGCATCAAAGCCTTGAAAAACATACCTATCCGGGTGTGATGGCTGCTATCTGCTGTGTTCAACCCGTTTTAACCGATAATGCCGGATCCATACATGTTCCTTAATCACAACCAACGGCGCAGCCTGTTCCCCCGTATTGCCGCTCCGGGTCTGGCAGCTCTTGGGCTGCTGGCCACACTTGGTGGCTGCGGTGATGGTGAAAGCAAATCCATGGATTTTGCACCCACCTGCCCCATTACGCATATTCCATCCGAAGCTGCAGATTACTACCTCTATCAAGGCAAGGGGACGGGCTTTAAAAATATGATCGCCCGCGCCAGCATCCTGCAATTACAGGGAGATTGCCTTGCCGCTGGCCCCAAGGATCTGAAAACCCGAATCGTGTTGCGCTTTGTGATCGAACGCGGCCCAGCCGCGGCAGCCAATACGCTTACCCTACCGTGGTTTATTGCCGTGCTGCATGGAGACAGAATTGTGAACAAACATGTCTTCCACCACACCGTGTCCTTCCCGGCCAATCTCTCTACCTTTGAAGACGATACAAAGGTGATCACGGTGGATCTGCCCATTCCACCCAAAAACGTGGATTCAGATTATCGGTTTGAAATTGGTTTTCAGCTGACCAAGGAGCAGCTTGAATATAATCAGGTTCACCTTAAACGCGCGGCTTATCAGGCTTACTGAGGTAAGCCACCTTACTTTGCTGGGGCTTTTAGCGCACCCCAGCAAAGCAAGCTTCGCCTTTAATCAGGAAGCCGACTGCGTTTCTGGTGGAAAATGTGCTGCCTTAACGGCAGCCTGCTGACGCTGGGCCAGAGCCTGCTCATCAAAATCCTGCACGATTTCGTGAAACAATTGGTACCAGTTCATCTTAACTTTCAGCCGCATGAACACAGATCCAAGCCCAAGGGCTGAACGATCAACCAGCACAAATTCACGCGGCAGGCGCACGCCTCCGGCTTTTTGCAGCCCATCATGCACTTTGGAAAGAATTTCCCGCCCAAGGGCTGGGTTATTGTCATCCTGAATGTAGCGTTCTTCATCTACCATCAGCGGGGCATATAACAGCCCTGCCCATTCGTTCAGAACAGCCACTTTCTCACGCGTCAGATCACGGAAACCCCATGCTTCATAAGCATGGGCGGCCATATCCATATCCTTGTTACGGAGCGCGTAATACAGGTCAATATTCCCCTTGATGAACGAAGGCTGGAAAATACGGATAGCCCCAAAATCCAGTAGGTTCAGGCCTGCATCTTCCCTCATGGTAAAGTTGCCCATGTGCGGGTCACCATGCACCACGCCATACTGATACAGCGGCACATACCATGCCCGGAACAGCGCACGCGCAATGCGTTTTTTCTGCTCTTCCGTAAGACCTGCTTTTATGGCTGCATTCAGATTCTGCCCCTGCACCCATTCCATCGTTAGCAACCGCTGCGTGCAGAGTTCATCTATTGGTAAGGGCACCGTAACTTCGGGACAATCTGCCAACACGGAATGATACAGGCGCATATTCGCGGCTTCGTGCCGGTAATCCAGCTCTTCCCGCAGCCGTTCAGAAAGTTCCTCCACCACATCATCCTGCCGAATGGCGTTATCCAGCTTGTGGTAAACCCCAATAGCCATACGGAACTGGCGCAGATCGGCCTCAACAGCGGCCTTCATATCCGGGTACTGCAACTTACAGGCTACGCGGCGACCATCGGCCAGCACTGCCTGATGCACTTGCCCAAGGCTGGCAGCCGCAGCGGCTTCCCGCCCGAAGGAGCGGAAATTCTTTTCCCATCCCGGCCCAAGTTCCGCCGTCATGCGGCGGCGCACGAAGCTCCACCCCATTGGCGGCGCGTTGGACTGAAGCTGCGCAAGCTCATCAGCATATTCATCAGGCAACGCGCCGGGAATGGTGGCCAGAAGCTGCGCTGCCTTCATGAGCGGGCCTTTTAGCCCACCCAGCATGGATTTAAGATCTTCTGCATGAGAAGCCCCACCAGAGCGCAAACCTATTTTGTTGCCTGCCAGCCGGGCTGCAATGCCACCAACGGTTCCGGTTGTTTGCACCATACGGCGCAGTTCACCAAAAACGCCGGTATTATCCATATCTCGCGCCATAATCAGCCCTGCTCCAACTGGTCAATAAAGCCGGAAATAACATCCAGCCCCTTGCGCCAGAAACCCGGATCAGATGCATCCAGCCCAAAGGGGGCCAGCAGCTCCTTATGGCGCAGGGTGCCACCGGCTTCCAGCATGGCAATATATTTATCCTGGAAACCCGGCGCGCCCTCACTGAACACCTGATACAGCGCGTTCACCAAGCAATCTCCGAATGCATAGGCATACACATAGAACGGAGAATGGATGAAGTGCGGAATGTAAGCCCAGAACACATCGTATTCCGGCGTAAAATTAAAGGCCGGGCCGAGGCTTTCTGTCTGCACACCGCGCCAGATGGCACCAATTTGTTCAGGAAGCAGCTCGCCTTTTTTACGGGCATCGTGCACGCGGGTTTCAAATTCATAAAACGCAATCTGGCGCACCACAGTATTGAGCATATCCTCAACCTTGGCAGCCAGCAGCAGACGGCGGCGCTGTGGGTCTTTTTCTGCATCCAGCAAAGACTGGAATGTCAGCATCTCGCCAAACACACTGGCCGTTTCCGCCAATGTCAGCGGCGTATCGGACATGAAGTAGCCCTGCTTTGCCGCCATAACCTGATGCACACCGTGGCCCAGCTCATGCGCCAGCGTCATGACATCGCGGATACGACCATGATAGTTCAGCAGAATATAAGGATGTGCTGAAGGCACGGTAGGATGCGCAAAAGCGCCGGGAGATTTACCCGGTGCTGGTGGCACATCAATCCACGGATTGGTCAGGAAGGTGTTGATAACCTTGCCCATACGTGGGTCAAACCCATCATATGCCTTTTGCACAATATTCTTGGCTTCAGACCACGGAATCAGCTTATCATCATTCCCAGGAAGTGGGGCGTTGCGGTCCCAGTGCTCCAGCTTATCCAGCCCCATCCATTTGGCTTTTAGGGCATAGTAGCGATGGGAAAGGCGCGGATAATCAGACCGCACAGCAGAAACAAGAGCATCCACCACCTCATCTTCCACCATGTTGGAAAGATTGCGGGAGGAAGTTGGCCGTGCGAAATGCCGCAGATTATCCGAGATGGATTTATCCTTGGCCAGCGTATTTGTAATGAGCGCAAACAGGCGGATATTTTTTTCAAAAACGCCACCTACGGCTTTACCTGCCTGCTCTCTTGTTGCCCGGTTTGTATCCGACAAACGGTTAAGCGCATCCCCTACCGTAATTTCCTGCCCATCGAGTGTGACGCGCAAAGCCGCAATGGTTTCATCAAACAGACGGCACCATGCCTGTCCACCGGTTACAGATTTTTCCAACAGAACCTTTTCCACATCATCAGAAAGCTGATGCCGACGATACATGCGGATATCACGCAGGTAAGGCTGCCAATGCGCCAGTGTGGGATCTTGTAGCTTTTCCCGAAGGTCTGCTTCTTCCAGCCGGTTCAGTTCCAGCGTAAAAAACAGCAAATAAGTGGAAATGGCTGTCAGCCGTTCATTGATGGACTGGCTAAACTGGCTGATGGAAGCATCTGAAGAATCTGCGGCAAACAGCAGAGAGGCATAAGAACCTGCCTTGCCCAGCATTTCCTCAATAATTTCAAAGGTTGCTATGGCGTCTGCCAATTCCTTGCCGGAAAGGCCGCTAATTTTGCCCTGATACTGCTTGGCAAAAGCCTGAGCTTTTTTTTCTGCCTCAGCCAAATCAGCGTGCAGCTTCGGATCATCCATACCCGCGTAAAGGGCTGAAAGATCCCAACGCGGAAGAGAGGCCGCCCCCTGCCCTGCAGGTGTGTTGGCAACGGTACCGGCTTCCGTTGCAAAAACCGGAAGCGGATGTGAACGGAGGGAATGCGCTGTGTGTTCCATATCTAACACTTTACAGTGCATTTCTGCTAGAAGCGAGAGGCCGCAAACATAAGCGCGGTTCACATGCACAACAGATATGAAAAACAAATGGGCGAAAGGTTTCCCCTCCGCCCATCTGCTTCTGTCAACTTACATGCGGCCTTATGGTTCAGGCTGTTTTTTCCAGTTGCTGTTCCGGCACCGTAAAGCCGATAATCCGGGCATAATCCTTAGGCACGATATGCCAGAAGTGCGGCAGAACCTCATCCCATTTATGCAGCAACATGCTGGCATAGGCAGAACCTGTTTCTTCCACATGCCGTTCAACAAGGCTGCGCAGCATCTGTTCCCATTTCGGTTCAGTTACACGCACCCACAACAGGGATTCGGGGTTTACCCGGCTATCAAACACATTGTCCTTGTCCAGCACAAAGGCCATGCCGCCGGTAAAGCCAGCGCCAAAGTTGTCACCCACATCATCCAGCACCACCACGGTGCCGCCTGTCATGTATTCACACCCGTTGGAACCACAACCTTCTACAACAGCTATCGCACCAGAGTTACGCACAGCAAAGCGTTCCCCTGCCTGCCCTGCGGCATACAGTTCACCCGCAGTGGCCCCATACAGAACCGTGTTGCCGATAATGGCATTTTTGTTAGACACCAGCGTAGAGGACGGGGAAGGACGCACCGTAATGGTTGCGCCAGAAAGCCCTTTGCCCACGTAATCGTTGGCATCGCCCAGCACCTCTAGCTTAAGCCCCTGCACGGCAAACGCCCCTAGAGACTGCCCCGCAGAGCCGCGCAGACGCACCGTAAGATGCCCCGGTGCCAGTGTTTTCATACCAAACTGACGCACAATCAGAGAGGAAATGCGCGTGCCAATGGCGCGCTGGGTGTTCTGCACATTGTAGTGCAACTGCATTTTCTCACCGTGGTCGAACAGCGGCTTGGCATCACCAATCATCTGCGCATCCAGCGTATCTGGCACTTCATTCCGGCCATCCAGCGTGCAGTAGCGTGCGAACGGCCCCGGATCTGCCTGAGACAGCAGAGAGTTCAGATCCAGATCATCCAGATAATCATCCCCGCGGGAAACCTGCCGCAGCAGATCCGTGCGCCCGATAATTTCATTTAGAGAACGGAAGCCCAGCGAAGCCAGAATATTCCGCACATCCTCTGCAATGAAGGAGAATAGATTGATAACCTTTTCGGGCGTACCTTCAAACTTGGCACGCATTTTGGGGTCCTGAGAACACACACCTACAGGGCAAGTGTTGGAATGGCACTGGCGCACCATAATGCAGCCCATGGCCACAAGGCTGGCTGTGCCAATACCAAATTCCTCTGCCCCAAGCATAGCGGCAATAACCACATCGCGCCCGGTTTTGATACCACCATCGGCGCGCAAACGCACCCTATGGCGCAGACGGTTAAGCATAAGCACCTGATGCGTTTCCGCCAGCCCAAGTTCCCACGGCAAGCCCGCATATTTAATAGAGCTCAGCGGGCTTGCGCCTGTGCCACCGCAATGGCCGGAAATCAGGATGGCATCAGCTTTTGCCTTGGCCACACCAGCGGCAATGGTGCCAATACCAGAACGCGCCACCAACTTAACGGTAACCGTTGCTTCCGGGTTGATCTGCTTGAGATCGTAAATCAGCTGCGCCAGATCTTCGATCGAATAGATATCATGGTGCGGGGGCGGAGAAATCAGCGTCACACCCGGCGTGGCATGGCGCAGCTTGGCAATCAGCTCCGTTACCTTAAAGCCCGGAAGCTGCCCACCTTCACCCGGTTTGGCACCTTGTGCCACCTTAATTTCCAGTTCACGGCAATCATTCAGATACTGCGCCGTTACACCAAAGCGGCCAGATGCCACCTGTTTGATAGCGGAGGATGCGTTATCCCCATTCGGGCGCGGCTTAGCACGTGCCGGATCTTCCCCACCTTCACCCGAATCAGACTTTGCGCCAATTCGGTTCATGGCGATGGAAAGCGTTTCATGCGCTTCCGGGCTCAAGGCCCCCAGGGAAATTGCCGGGGAAATCAGGCGTTTACGCAACTGCGTAATGCTTTCCACTTCTTCCACCGGAATAGGCGTGCGCCCATCACGGAAGTCCAGCAGATCACGCAGGGCTACAGGTGGCTGCGCATGTACGGCATCTGCATAACGCTGGTAGATGGTAAAGCTGCCAGTAGCCACTGCTGTTTGCAGCATATGGATCAGACCGCCATCAAATGCGTGCTGTTCTCCACTCCGGCGCAGCTTGTAAAGGCCGCCTACAGGCAAAGTGAGCGTATTGGTCGCGCCCCATGCGCTTTCGTGCAGTTGCAATACGTTGCGTGCAATGCCCGAAAGCCCAATACCAGAAATACGCGAAGGCATACCGGGAAAGAATTCTGCCGTAAGCGCACGAGAAAGGCCCACAGCCTCAAAATTGCACCCACCACGGTAAGACGCCACGATGGAAATACCCATCTTGGACATAATCTTAAGCAGGCCTTTATCTACCGCTTTACGGTAGCGTTCCATGCACTCACGCAGACTCATCTGCCCAAACAGGCCACGACGATGCCGGTCTGCAATGCTTTCCTGCGCCAGATAAGGGTTAACTGTGGTGGCGCCCACCCCAATTGTTACTGCAATAGCGTGCACATCCAGCGCCGTAGCCGTGCGCACGTTCAAAGATGTAAACGTACGCAAGGATGTACGCACCAGATGCGTATGCACAGCCCCGGTCGCCAAGATCATTGGAATAGATGCACGCTCAGCAGACTGATCTTCATCTGTCAGGAATACGTGGGTGCAGCCACCCCGCACACCTTCTTCTGCCTCACGCCGGATACGGGCAATGGCTTCGCGCAGCCCTGCTTCCCCATCATTGGCGGGGAATGTGCAATCAATCACGCAACCAGAAGTGCCCGTAAAGTGGCGCAGCCCTTCATACTCACCAGATGTCAGCACCGGACTGGGCAGTTGAAGCATGTCACACTGTTCGGGGGACTGATCCAGAATATTGCCCAGATTCCCTAACCGCGTTGTCAGGCTCATCACGCGGGATTCGCGCAGAGAATCGATTGGCGGATTGGTCACCTGGCTGAACATCTGCCGGAAATAGTGTGCCAACCCACGATAACGCGGAGAAAGCACAGCCAGAGGCGTATCATCACCCATGGAGCCAATGGCTTCACTGGCGGTAGAGACCATTGGGTGCAGAATGGCTTCCAGTTCTTCCAGCGTGCTGCCCACAGCCAACTGGCGGCGGCGCAGTTCTTCGCCTTCGTAATAAACTGGCTCTGTCACATCCGAACGGACGATATGGCCAATTTTCTGGGTGCGTTTGATCCAGCTAGAAAAATCTTGCCGTGCAGCAAGCAGATCAAGCAGTTCGGTATTACCATACAGCTTGGCTTCCTGAAGATCGACACCAATCATCTCACCCGGGCCAAGGCGACCGCGGCTGACAATGGCGTTTTCAGGCACGCGCACCATGCCGGTTTCAGAACCGACAATCAGCAGATTATCGGTTGTTACCGTATAACGCAGCGGGCGCAATCCTGAACGATCCAGCCCAGCCACAACCCAACGGCCATCTGTGGCGCACAGTGCTGCGGGGCCGTCCCACGGTTCCATTACCGCGTTGCAATACGTGAACATATCACGGTGCGCGGGCTTCATGGAGGAATTACCGCCAACACTTGCCGGGATCATCAGCGCCTTGGCAAAAGGTGCATCACGCCCAGCAAAAGTCAGCAGTTCGTAAACGTTATCCAGCGTTGCGGTATCTGAGCCACCAGCCTGCACTAGCGGCTTGATATCTGCCATCCACGGATCAAGATCTGGGTGAGAAAGCCGTGTTTCATGGCTTTTCATCCAGTTGATATTGCCGGAAATGGTGTTGATTTCACCATTATGCGCAAGGCGACGGAACGGCTGCGCCAATTTCCATGTAGGGAAGGTGTTGGTGGAATAGCGCTGATGATAGATGGCAAATCGGCTGACAAAGCGTTCATCCAGCAGATCTGGGTAAAACTCTGTCAGATGCTCTGCAAGGAACATGCCTTTATAAATAACAGACCGGCATGACAGCGAGCAGATATACAGATCAACCTGCGCGGCGATGGCGGCCTTTTCTATCCGGCGGCGGATCACATACAGATCACGCTCAAACTCTTCTTCCCCTTTATTGGGAAGATTACGGATAAGTATCTGCTCAATTTCCGGGCGCGTTGCGTTGGCTTTTTCACCGATACAGGAAGTATCAATCGGCACCTGACGCCAGCCATAGATGCCGTATCCAAACGCCAGAATCTGGGTTTCGATAATCTGGCGACACTGTTCCTGTGCTGCCAGATCGGTTTTGGGCAAAAACACCTGCCCCACCGCAATCCGGCTTTCATCTGGCCGATCCCCTGTGCTGGTAATGGCATCTGCAAAAAATTCCTGCGGAATTTCTACATGAATACCCGCACCATCGCCTGTCTTGCCATCGGCATCCACTGCGCCGCGGTGCCAGATAGCTTTCAGAGCGGCGATGCCAGCTTCAACCACCTCACGCCGACGCTTGCCATCCAGTGCGGCCACAAGGCCCACACCACAGGAATCACGTTCATCAGCTGGATCATACAGCCCATCCAGCGCGGCCACGTTGGCATCCCACGCTTTCAGAAATTCCTCGCTACTTTCAGCGGAAACGGTGTTGGGAAACTGTTCCATATCCATTAACCCTGCTCCGCCTTGGCGGTAGCCGTTACATTTTCCTGAATCCATGTGTGCATGCAGGCGGCTGCATCGCGCCCATCACGAATGGCCCACACAACCAAACTGGCCCCACGCACAATGTCCCCTGCGGCAAACACGCCCGGCAGGGATGTCATGAAATCTTTCTGACCAACCTTGAGCGTACCCCAACGGGATACAGCCAGATCCTTCTGCCCCCAAAGCTGCGGCAGAGGTTCTGGGTCAAACCCAAGAGCCTTGATAACCAGATCAGCATCCAGCGTGAAAGAAGAGCCTTCCAGTGGCTCAACTGACTGACGGCCCGTGGCATCTGGCAAGCCCAGCTTCATCCGCACGGCCCGCACGCCAGAAACATGGCCTTCACCCAAAAAGGCTTCAGGGGCTGCCAGCCATTCAAACTGCACACCTTCTTCTTCCGCATTTTTTACTTCGCGGGCAGAACCAGGCATGTTGGCTTTATCGCGCCGGTACAGACATTTCACGGATTTTGCACCTTGGCGAATAGCCGTGCGCACGCAGTCCATTGCGGTATCACCACCACCCAGAACCACTACGTTTTTACCTGCGGCATCCAATGCCTGTGCTTCCGGCGGCAAGGTATCCCCCAAGGAACGTCGGTTAGAAGCCGTAAGGTAATCCAGCGCCTTTTCAATACCCGCCAGCCCAACGCCGGGGCCTCCGATTTCACGCGATTTGTAAACACCTGTTGCAATCAGAATAGCATCATGGCGGTTACGCAAATCTGCAAAAGACAGTTCGCCTTCACCATCCCCAATGCCTTGGCCGAGGTGGAAAACAACACCACCTTCTTCCAGCAGCTTATGACGGCGGGCCACAATGTGTTTTTCCAACTTAAAGCCGGGAATACCGTAAACCAGCAGACCGCCTACCCGATCATACCGATCATACACATGTACTTTATAACCTTGCGCGCGCAGCTGATCTGCCGCAGCCAAACCAGCCGGGCCAGCACCAATAATAGCAACGGACTGGCTGCGCTCCAGCACCGGGTTAACAGGTTTAACCCAGCCTTTTTCAAATGCTGTATCGGTAATGTAGCGTTCCACGGCGCCAATGGTCACGCTTTCGAAACCCGGTTCGATCACGCAGTTACCTTCACACAGCCGATCCTGCGGGCAAATACGACCGCAAATTTCCGGGAAGGTATTGGTAGCGGAGGAAACACCATAGGCTTCTTCTAGCCGCCCCTGTGCTGTGAGCATCAGCCAATCAGGGATATTGTTGCCGAGCGGGCAATGAACTGAACAGAAAGGCACACCGCACTGCGAGCACCGACTGGCCTGCTCGGTTGCTTCTGGTGTTGCGAAGTCCTCATAAATTTCATCAAAATCTGCCCGCCGCGCCGTAGCCGTGCGCTTGTCTGGCTGCTTTTGCGGCACAGAGACAAATTTAAGCATCTTGGTCGTCATGTGGCATCCCCGGAGAAAGGGCGCGCCAGACAGACTCCGCCCCTAAACTTTGCTGGAGCTAAGGTGCTTGTTCTCCGTAAATATAAAAAGACAGCAATGCTTACCTTTTTATATTTTTCCTCATGACAAAACAAAAATCCATCCAATTGGTCGGATAAAAAGGTATATTTTCGGGCCTTTTTATCCCCAACCCATTATACAGAAAAGGATATATCTTTTTGAGCCTCATCCACCCTAAACCGCGCCAAATAAGACGGCACAATAGCCGCAACGCTTTGCGGCACGATATTCAACGCTTCAAAACCGGATTTCCCTGCGGGCACAACATTGTCGGTTGCCAACATCCGCAATTGATCCTGCGTCAGAAAATGTCCCGGCAGCCGCTCCAAAACCATAGCCTGCAACTTTGCCAGCACTGATGGCACAATAAAAACAGGCTTATGGCGCTGCGTTACGCGCAATACAAACCGCGCAATATCCAGCATGGTCATTTCCTGCGGGCCACCCAACAAAAGTTCTTTCCCCGCAAACGCAGAAGACTGCGCCGCCACAAATACTGCTTGCGCCACATCTCCCACATAAACAGGTTGCAAGCGCGAATGGGCACCATAAACCGGCAAACACGGCAAATACCGCGCAAGACCTGCAAACATGTTAAAGAAATGATCCTCCGGCCCAAAAATAACAGAAGGCCGTATAATCACAGCATCTGGCCGATATTGGCGCACAACCTTTTCACCCGCAGCCCGACTTCTACCATAAGCCGAAAGAGCCGTTTCTGAAGCACCAAGCGCCGACATTTGCACAAATACAGGCACATCTGTTTCTGCCGCTATACGCGCCACACGCCCTGCGCCCTCTACATTAACGGCTTGCAGTGTTTGCTGCTTGACGGAAGATAAGACAGCCACAAGGTTGATCACCACATCCGCCCCCTGCACCGCACAAGCTACAGAAGCATCATCCAGAACAGATGCATAAAAAGGCGCAATCTGTCCGACATACCCTAACGTGCGTAAACGCGCAGTTAAATCTGGCCGCCGGCTGGCAACGCGCACCTCGTACCCGGCCCGCGCCAGATTTTGCACCACATAACGCCCTACAAATCCGCCACCACCCAATACGGTTGCAATTTTACGCGCACCCATAAGTCACCCTCGTCTTCCACGTTTATCCAGTGTTTTGTGCACTGTGTGCCATTCCCTCCGCCCACGCCAGACAGGCAAATGACACAAATCTGTCAGAAAAATCATTTTCCCTGTTGACGCTCCCATCACAGAGGGGTAAACGGCTCTTCACCAGCCGGGGACACTCCTGGTTGCCATTTGAGCCCAGATGGCGGAATTGGTAGACGCGCAGGTTTCAGGTACCTGTGGCCGCAAGGTCGTGGAAGTTCGAGTCTTCTTCTGGGCACCAAATATCATATATAGCTTATATGATATTTTTCTTCTCCCTAAATGGTAAATATAAAGAGTTGAGTATTCAATTCAGCCTTCGGGCTGTTTATGACACTTCTTTATTCTTTTCACTTACGCGCCATTAGGCAGAGCACAACACATGAAACTTAGCCCGCCCACTAAGGGCCTGCTGCTGTCTTTATTGGGGTTTGCAGCTTTCTCTATAAGTGATGCTTTTTCTAAACTGCTTACTGGCAGGCTCAACCCGTTTGAGGTTGCCTTTTCTGGTGGCGTTTTTGGGCTGCTATTGGTTCCGTTTGTTAAATCGCGCGGGCAATCATGGCTGAACATTCTGCCCATTCAAAAACCGGGTATGTGGTGGATTCGGGCTGTCGCAACATTTATTGCCACAGCCGCCAGCGTAGAATCCTTCATGCTTCTGTCCATGCCAGAAGCGCTCTCGCTAATGTTCCTTATGCCCTTTATTGCCACCATTCTTTCTGTTGTCGCACTTAAGGAAAAAGTATCCCTTTGGGGATGGGTTGCTGTGGCTATCGGGTTTGCAGGCGTTCTGGTTGTGCTGCGCCCCGGCGTGCGGCCACTTCATTTTGGCCATGCCTGTGCATTAGCCGCTGCCATTGCCAGCGCTGTAAACGTTATTGCTTACCGTGTAGCTGGCACAGGCACCACAAAACTGGGGGTTCTTGGCTCTAGCCTAGCCGGGCCTCTGCTTGGGGATGGCCTTTTGGCCCTTCCCAACTTTACGTGGCCGCATACAGTTACGGATTGGAGCTTTTTGTTTGGTTACGGATTTCTGGCGGCTCTAGGCCAACTACTTATTATGTTGGCGGCCACCCTTACCCCCGCCAGCCGCGTGGCATTGCCACAATACACCCAAATGGTTTGGGCTGTGCTGTTTAGCTATTTGCTGTTCCATGAACCGCTAGATAAATGGACCATTATTGGCGTAACAATTGTTACCTTATCTGGCATGCTGGATTGGTTCCGCAAGCATCTACTCGCACTCAAACAGCGGCGCCTTGCACGCAAGCAGGCGCGCCTTCAGCCTGCAAGCCCCACTCCGGCTGATGCAAAGTAACGATTAACGGCGTCTCGCATGGCCCCGGCCACCATGGCTCGGTGGCCTGCCTGACGCAACGCAGCCTCATCTATTCGATTAGACATAAAGCCCATTTCAACCAGAACCGAGGGGATTTGGGCAGATTTCAACACCGCAAAAGCGGCATGCCTATGCGGATGCGGCAGCAACAGCACCCGAGAATTAAAGGCCGACACCACAGCCTGCGCCATATGGGCTGAGCCTTTGCGGGTTTCTTCTGTTACCAAACTAGCAAGAATCTGCTGCACCTCTGGTGATGCACTATGCACCATCGGGCCGCCATATCTGTCTGCACTGTTTTCGGTTTTGGCCAGATCTGCGGTCTGGCTATCTGATGCGCCATGCGAATGGGTGTAAACACTGGCCCCACGCACCTGCGGACTATGCAAAGCATCTGCATGTATGGAAATAAAAAGCGATGCTCCGTGCTGCTGCGCCAGTTCCACCCTACCATCCAGCGGTACAAAATGGTCTCCAGCACGTGTCATGGCTACGCGGTAACGTCCCGTTGCCAACAATTGCCGCCTTAGCTCCTGCGCGGCAGCTTCCGCTACATGTTTTTCATACGTACCAGTGTACCCAATGGCCCCAGGATCTTTGCCTCCATGCCCAGGGTCTAGCATAATAAGCGGGGCTGCGGGCCGTGCCTTACCAACAAGAGCTGGAGCTGCCAGTTTACGCCCTGTTACCTGCTTATTTGCGGCCCAAACATCTGCTGGCGTAGCGACAGCAACCAGTCCGCCACCGCCTAAATACAGCAGCCCGGAACGGCGTGTAACACCCTTCTGTACCGTTGCAGAAGCAACGATTTTGCCGCGCATCTTGCCTGCCTGAAAAGCCATTAAAGTGCTCCTGTTCACTTTACGCTAAAGTGTGCACTCAAAATGACAGAAAAAAGATGTATCGGCACCCTAAAACAGCGTTTGTTACGAATGGCTTGCGATTTATGGTTATTTGAGCCATGTTCGCACAGTATGGCACAAGGGTAGAAATGCCCGTCATGCGCTTTATTCCGCTCCGTCCATGCCGTGAACGGGGGCCGCCGGTTACATCAACACCGCGCCCGCACGCATAAAGATCAGGGGCAGAAACACTGACTGAAGGATACATGACCATCGCCCGCCCCATCCCTTTGCTGAAAACAGCCAGACCACAGGCCGTACCGTGCCTGAAGGATGCTGATACAGGGGCAGCTATGGAAACTTTGTACGCCTTCCAATTTTTATCGCACGCCTGTTTATATCCGCCGGAAGAGCCCCTGCTCCGTCGTGCCATGCCATTTACACGGCAGCACCACACAGGCTGGCCACCGGCGCACCGGAGTTTTTCTTTTTATGTCAAAGCGTATGCTGATCGACGCGACACACGCGGAAGAAACGCGTGTTGTTGTGATGGACGGAAATCGGCTTGAAGATTACGATGTTGAATCTGCTGCAAAAAAGCAGCTTAAAGGGAACATCTACCTTGCCCGCGTTGTTCGCGTAGAGCCAAGCCTGCAAGCCGCCTTTGTAGAATATGGCGGCAACCGCCACGGCTTTCTGGCCTTTAGCGAAATCCATCCGGATTACTATCAGATCCCGGTTTCTGACCGCGAAAAGCTGCTGGCCCTTCAGGCGGAAGAAGAAGCTCTGCTGGAAAACAGCGAAAATGGTTCTGATGAAGATGATGTATCTGACAATGCAGAAACTCAGGCATCTGATACGGAACAGGATATAGAAGCATCTGACACTGCCGCTCAGAATGAAGGCGAAGGTTCTGAACGGGAAGAACGTTCTGCCAACAAGCCGGATGCTCCGGACTACGTCGGCGGCGAAACAGATACGGGTGAAGAAGCCCTTATTCAAAAACGCATTGCCCGATTCCTGCGTAACTACCGTATTCAGGAAGTTATCCGCCGTCGGCAGGTGCTACTTGTGCAGGTGGTTAAGGAAGAACGTGGCAACAAGGGCGCAGCCCTGACCACCTATGTTTCTCTGGCTGGCCGTTACTGTGTGCTTATGCCCAATGCCCTGCGTGGTGGTGGCGTTTCACGCAAGATTACATCTGTGGCAGACCGCCGCCGCCTGCGAGATATTGTTTCCGACCTCAACCTGCCCCGCGGCATGGCCATGATTGTGCGCACTGCTGGCGCACAACGGCCCGGCCCAGAAATTACGCGAGACTGCGAATATCTGCTCCATCTGTGGGATGATATCCGCGAACATACGCTTCAATCCGTGGCCCCCGCACTGATTTACGAAGAAGCGAGCTTGGTAAAACGCGCTATCCGCGATGTTTACACCCGCGAAATCAGCGAAATTGTAGTGGATGGAGAAAACGGCTGGAAGGCCGCGCGGGACTTCATGCGGATGCTGATGCCTCAGCACGCAGAAAAAGTCCGGCTGTGGAACAAGGAAAACCAACCTCTGTTCACCCACTACCACGTGGAAGGGCATCTGGATGCCATGTTCTCCCCCGTGGTATCTCTGCGCTCTGGCGGTTATCTGGTTATCAACCAGACAGAAGCCTTGGTTGCCATTGACGTAAACTCGGGCAAAGCCACCAGCCAACGTAACATTGAAGAAACGGCGTTCCGCACCAATCAGGAAGCTGCTGATGAAGTAGCCCGCCAGTTGCGCCTGCGCGATCTGGCTGGCCTGATTGTAATCGACTTCATTGATATGGAGTCTCGCCGCCATAACTCCATGATCGAACGCCGCCTGAAAGATGCCTTGCGGCATGATCGGGCACGTATCCAGATTGGCTCTATCTCCCATTTCGGGTTGCTGGAAATGTCGCGCCAGCGGCTACGCCCATCTGTAGCAGAAGCCGCCTTTATGCCTTGCCCGCACTGTAATGGCACAGGCATGATGCGCAGCATTGAAAGCTCTGCCCTGCATGTTCTGCGCGCAGTGGAAGAAGAAGGTGCACGCCGCCGTTCTTCCGCTATTACCGTGCATGTTGCTGCGGATATTGCTTTCTACATCCTAAACAACAAGCGGGACTGGCTGACCCAGATCGAACAGCGCCACCAGATGGAAGTGCTGTTTGCCGCAGACAATACGCTGCCAGCTCCGGAAGTTCGGATCGAACGCCGCCAGCATGCACGTCCGCCACGGATTCAGCCGCCATTGCCGCCGGTTGAAAACATTGTGGCAGATGAGGTTGCTGCTGCCACGCCAGAAATTCCGGCTGCAGAACCTTCTTCTATTCAGGAAACTGCCGATACTTCCGACGAGCCACGTCGTCGTCGTCGGCGTCGGCGCCGTCGGCGGAATGATCAGGATACCAATCAGGTATCTGAAACACAGACACAGCCTGATACAGAAACACCAGAAACTGCTGAAACCGCACCCATTGCAGCGCCTGAAAACGCGGCAGAACCTGTTGCAGAAGCCGAAGCAGAAACCAATCTGGTGCCGGGCCGACGCAGAACCCGCCGCTCCCGTGTGCGCAAACCAACTGAAACACGCACGGAAATCCATGTAGATATCGAAGAAGGCCCCGCGCCACGGCCCAATATGCCAGCATGGGAAGGCCCAACCCCGGCCAATCCATTTGGCGGTGCGCCGGACATTTTCGAACTTCTGGAAAACACTGCCCGCCAACAGGCTGTTGACATTGCACCAGCACCTAAAGCAGCTAACGTGCAGGAAGAAGCTGCAAGCGTGCCAGTAGAACCCGCCAAAACGGAAGAGGTTGCACCCCAGCCCGTTATGGCTGCACCGAAAGAGCCTGAAAAAACGGAAGAAGCGCCTAAACCGCGTCGGCGCCGCACACGCAAGAAGGTAGAACCCGCAGCAGAAGAAAATGCCGAACAGGCAGAAACATCTGTAGCCGCACCAGAAGCAGAAGCTGCATCAACGGAAGCAGAGGCCCCCAAAAAACCTGTGCGCCGCCGTGCAACCCGCCGCAAAACAGCGGCAAAGGATGAGGCAACAGAAGCGGCTGAAGCTTCTACAGTAGACACTGCCAAGGAAAAGCCAAAGAAAACAACCCGTCGGCGCACCACTCGTAAAAAGGCAGAACCAGCCTCTACTCCAGAAGCCGCCAGCGGAAGCGAAGCAGTTGCTACTTCCGCACCTAAAGAGGCTGCATCTGAAGTTTCTGATAAAGAAGAAGCTATTGTCCAGCCTATCGTGATCGAAGATAGCCCGCCAGCAACGCGCAGGCGTACCGGCTGGTGGAAAAAGTAAATCACACCACGCTTCTACCAAATTTAAAGGGCTTTCTCCTTTAGATCTGGTAAGTGGCCATATCTGCCAGACGCAAACTGATGGCAGATGTGGCCACTACATATTTTTCTTCTGCTGCGCCTTGTGGTAGGAGTGCAGGCTTAATTTGACACGCCTTGCCTCCGCCGGAGTTTTCATGAACCATCCCCGCCCTGCCCATCAGACCGAAACATCTTTCGGCACGGAAGATAACGGGCGTATTGTTCTGGCTCTCCCTAAAGGCCGTATCCTCAAAGCTGTCTCCCCCCTTATGTCTGGCACAGGTATGGCCCCTGCCCCAGAATGCTTGGGGGGAGATAGCCGCAAACTGCGCTTTCCCACGCAGGACCCACAGGTTGATGTGGTGCGCGTGCGCTCGTTTGACGTTGCAACCTTTGTGGCCAGCGGCGGTGCTCAGGTTGGCGTTTGCGGCGCTGATGTGCTGATGGAATTCGATTACCCCGAAATTTACGCCCCGCTTGATCTGGGTATTGGCGCATGCCGCATTTCTGTGGCGCAGCCTGCTCACCTTCCGCATGATCCACAGGAATGGAAGCGTTGGTCCGAAGTGCGGGTAGCCACCAAATACCCCGCTATCACACGTCGCTTTTTTGCAGCACGCGGCATTAACGCCACTATTGTGCACCTGCACGGTGCCATGGAACTGGCTCCAATGCTTGGTCTTTCCCGCCTCATTGTGGATCTGGTGGATACAGGATCTACCCTGAAAGCCAACGGCCTAAAGGAAGTAGAAACCATCGCTCAGGTCACCAGCCGCGTTATTGTTAACCGCACGGCCCTTAAAACCCGCCCGGAACAGATTGACCGCATTCTCTCCCGCTTTCGCACGGCGCTTGCTACATCCTCGCCCGTTGCGGAAAATGTGTAAGGCAGACGCATTCCATGAAACGGCTTGATACGCGCGAACCGAATTTTGAAACCGCCTTTACCGCTCTTCTTTCCAATCGTGAGGAGCAAGGGCAGGAAGTTCATAAACCGGTTGCAGATATTCTGGCTGCTGTACGCAAAGAAGGTGATGCCGCACTTTGTGCTTTTACAGAGCGCTTTGACCGCCTGCCCCTTACCGCGCAACAGCTTGCCTTTACGGCACAGGAGATTGAGCAGGCACGCGCAAAAGTAAGCCCTGAACTTCTGGAAGCACTGGATATTGCCGCGCAGCGTATCGAGTCCTTCCATAAAAACCAGTTACCTTCTGATATCCGTTACACAGATGATGTGGGCATGACATTGGGCATGCGTTGGATTCCGCTAGATGCAGTCGGCCTGTACGTGCCCGGTGGCAAAGCAGCATATCCATCTTCCGTGTTGATGAACGCCATCCCCGCCAAAGTTGCTGGAGTGCAGCGTTTGGCCATGTGTGTGCCAACTCCTGATGGGGTGATTAACCCGTTGGTGCTGGCCGCAGCGCACCGAGCTGGTGTAACAGAAATCTACCGTGTTGGCGGTGCGCAGGCTGTGGGCGCTATGGCCTATGGCACGCAAACCATCCGCCCGGTGGACCGCATTGTTGGCCCGGGCAACGCATACGTGGCCGAAGCCAAACGTCAGGTTTTTGGATATGTGGGCATAGACAGTATTGCTGGCCCATCTGATGTGGTGGTGATTGCCGATTCGAATACGAATCCACGCTTGATTGCGCTGGATCTGCTGGCACAGGCCGAGCATGATGAATGCGCGCAAGCCACACTTATTACCCCTGATGCAGCATTTGCAGATACCGTTATTCAGGCTGTGGAAGCTGAACTGCGCGTACTGTCCCGCTCAGCTATTGCGGGGGAAAGCTGGGCACGTAATGGTGCAGTGCTGATTAGCCGCGATATGCAGGAAGCCGTAGAACTGGCCAACCGTCTGGCACCCGAACATCTTGAACTGATGGTGGATGATCCGGAAAGCTTGTTTACCCATGTACGCCATGCCGGGGCTGCCTTTCTGGGCCGTTTCTGCCCCGAAGCCATAGGGGATTACGTAGGCGGCCCCAACCATGTGCTACCTACATCCCGCACCGCGCGTTTTGCTTCTGGCCTGTCTGTTTTTGACTTCATGAAGCGCACAACGTTTTTATCTGGCGGCCCGGATGCCCTCCGCCAGATCGGGCCCGCTGCTGTGGCGCTGGCTCAGGCCGAAGGGCTGGAAGCCCACGCACTTAGCGTTTCCGCCAGATTGGATGTTCTGGCAGCCTCAACACCTAATGCTTGACCATAGGCTGCCGCTCACCCATATCTGCTCACCAAGATTGACCTTTAACGGCTCTGAAACATACGAAGGATGCAATGTCTAAAGAAGACATGATTGAATTTAGCGGCACGGTAACTGAACTGCTGCCTAATGCCATGTTCCGCGTAAAGCTGGACAATGAACACGTTATTCTGGCGCATACCAGCGGCAAAATGCGTAAGAACCGTATTCGCGTTCTAGCGGGTGACCGCGTGAATGTTGAAATGACACCTTACGACCTTTCCAAGGGTCGCATTACGTTCCGCTTCAAATAAAGCCGTGACAGTTTCCGGCCAGCAGAACTCCGTTAAAGGAGAGGCTCCTCTCCTTATACTGGCATCTGCTTCGCCCCGGCGGGTAGAGCTGCTGCGCCAGATTGGCGTAGTGCCTGACCGCATCATTCCGGCTGATATTGACGAAACACCCGCAAAAACAGAACGTCCCCGTGCTTATGCGCGCCGTATGGCGTTGGAAAAAGCACGCGCGGTAGCTGCCACCGTTACTGAACCGGCCTTAATTCTAGCTGCAGATACAGTGGTTACGTTGGGGCGGCGTATTCTACCAAAAGCAGAAAAGCGGGAAACTGCGCAATTCTGTCTGGAACGCCTTTCTGGCAGACGGCATACAGTCATAACATCGGTTGCGGTTATGCCTAGCTCCGCGTGGCCACAAGGTAAAACAGCAGAGCGACTGGTAGAAACAGCGGTTACGTTTAATCGTCTTACACCGCATCAGATCAATGCGCTATTAGATGCGGGAGACTGGGCAGGCAAAGCAGGCGGATATGCCCTGCAAGGCCATGCTGCAGGCTTTATTCGTTTTCTATCTGGTAGCAGCTCTGCTGTTATTGGTTTGCCGCTATTTGAAACAGCCCAGCTTTTACGCGGGCAACCCGGACACTGGCTGGCGTGATGCATTATTTGCGCGTTGCCACCTTTCCGGGTGAAATGCGCCTTGCTGTTACCCAAGATGATACGCTGCTGGATTACGCACTTTGGCGGCCAGCCACCCCCGATCTTGTTGGCAATATCTATGTTGGGCGTGTAGCGGCACAAGCTGCCTTTATGGGGGGAGCATTTGTAGATCTGGGGCATGGCCTGCAAGGTTTTCTATCCGACCAGAAAGCAGTCTCTCACCTTACCGAAGGCCAGAGCATAACGGTTTGCGTTTCCCGCGCAGCGCAAGGCGGCAAAGGCGTGCGTGTGCGCATGCTGGAACCTTCTGCTCAGGGTAAGGATGTTGGCCTCGTAGCCACCGGTCCAACCCCTCTGGAACGTCTGGCGGCCCAATGGCCAAATGCGATCATTACCGTAGATACCCCGCAGGCGGCCGCCCTTGTGCCCCCGCTCCTACGCGCAAAAAGAGAAGCCGGATTTATGCCTATGCCGCCAGAAATTATGGCAGCATGTCATGCTCTGGAAGAGAGCAGTGTAGATCTACCAGGCAACATGCAGGCAACCATTACGCCAACCCCCGCGCTTATTGCCATTGATATGGACGCACCGCCTGTTTCGGGCTCCCGCCCCAAGCAGACTGCACAGTTTGCAGCAAATCGTGATGCGTTGCCTGAACTTTTACACCAAATCCGCCTGCGCAATCTTTCTGGAGCAATTGTCATTGATCCAGCAGGTATGGCCATGCGCAAGCGTCAGGCTTTGCAAGATGTCGTGCAAGAGGCTTTGCGGGCAGATCCACTTCGCCCACGCTGCCTTGGCGTAAGCGCTTTAGGGTTGATTGAGATTGTGCGCCCGCGCATTCACCCCTCCCTTCCAGAGCTTCTCAACTCTCCTCATGGGCATGCGCTTAAGGCACTCCGAACCATCTTGGCACAAGCCCCTACGGCAACCATCTTACGTGGTAGTATCCCCCTTATTCAGGCACTGGAGCAAGACCCGCAAGCCGTGGCAGACTGTGTACAACTCCGCGGCAAACCTTTGGCCCTAAAGGCCGATCCTGCTTTGCCTGATTTTTTCTGGACGGTTCAGGACGCATGACTTCTAAACCAGCTAAATGCCCCGTATGCGGCAAGCCTGCACAGGCAGAATTCCGCCCTTTTTGCTCAAAACGCTGCGCAGATATTGATTTAGGCCGCTGGTTTTCTGGCGATTATCGCATTCCGGGTGCACCTGTCCTGATCGAAAATGATGAAAAAGCTGAAAGAAATGACGAAAGGTGACTTGATCTCCTGCAAAGAGTGAGATACATGCTCTCTCACGCCGCAAGGCTGCGGTGCCCAAGTAGCTCAGTTGGTAGAGCATGCGACTGAAAATCGCAGTGTCGGTGGTTCGATCCCGCCCTTGGGCACCATTAAACGGCAGTGAACTGCCCCCCCTCCCAAAAAATAGTTTGGTATAATTTGGTGTAATCGCCTTTAGTGGTTTTAGCTCCACGCTCTCTTATTTACAGCCGCGATCGGCTCTGCTCTCTCTTTTTGCGCAGCCATCTCATCAGTTCATCCCTTCTGTGCAGCCATAAAGCCTTTCTTCCGCCCTGATTGTTCGAAATAAAGAAAGCATATTCTTTCAGCTCCCTTAGGTTGAGAAGATAGGCTATCTGTGTATAGTCGTTTCATTATCGAACAGTTTTCAGGAGTATTTTATGAAAAAGACCGTTCTCGCTCTGCTAGCAGCTCTTACCGGAGGCGTAGGCTTTTCTGGTGCAGCGCATGCAGCGGCGGATGGCGCGCAGCTTTATGCAACGCACTGCGCCATGTGCCACCAGAGCAGCGGCGATGGCGTTCCAGGGCAATTTCCACCCCTGAAAGGACGCATTGACAAAATTGCGGCTTCTCCTGAAGGCAAAACCTACGTGACACACGTACTGCTGAATGGTCTTGCTGGCAGCCTGAAGGCCGCTGGTGGTTCCTACATGGGTTACATGCCTTCCATGTCATCCATGTCTGATGAAGAAATTGCTGCTCTGCTAACCTACGTTTCCTCCCTGAGTGGCGCGGCTTCTACGCCAACCTTCACAGCGGATGATATTAAAAAGGAACGTGCTACACCCTTGCAGCCGGGTGTTGTGCTGGAAGAGCGTGAAAAGCTGAACGCTGCTCACCCTCTGCCATAAATAAACCAAGAGCCAGCCATTCTTACAAATGGCTGGCTCTTTTAAATACGCTTTAATTTCTAAAAATATTTAACCACTAACGTCTGGATTATTTTCAGCAACTTCTGCCTTGCTAGTTTTTGTCCTGCGTCCGTCTACAGCTTCTGCAATTTCAGATACGAGATCCAGATATTTATCCTGATCTGTTTCTACAGAAGAACCAAACTGGTTAAGCAAGCCAAGGATCAGATCCTCACGTGTTGCATGTTTTTTCTCCCTTCTTGGAGAAAAATGCTTTTTACCAGACATGAAATTTCATCCCTTTACACCTGCATGCTTCTACCATTTGCGCCTTGTTTATTGCGCGGTGTATCCACCATCAATCACCAGCTCGCTTCCTGTAACAAACTTGGATTCATCAGAAGCAAGATACAGAATACCGTAAGCAATATCGTTGGGCTCCCCCAGATGGCCAATGGGGTGCAGATCAACCAGTTTTTGGCGGGCTGCGGCGTCTTCCTTTGTTAAACCGGCCACCATGGGTGTCCAGATATAGCCGGGATGCACTGAATTCACCCGAATTTTGTATCCAGATTTGGCACAATGTAGGGCCGCAGATTTTGTAAACAGCCTTACTCCGCCTTTACTGGCGTTATAGGCTGCCAACATTGGATCCCCTATCAATCCTTCAATAGAAGACAGATTGACAATGGAACCGCCGCCAGACTTCTTCATGGCCTCAATAGCTGTCTGTGTGCCCAGAAATACGCCATCCAGATTGATGGACTGAACACGCCGCCAATCTTCCAGAGATGTGCTTTCTACACTACCAGAATACGCGATACCTGCATTATTCACGGCAATATCCAGCCGCCCATAAAGCTTGAGCGTCTGCTCAATAGCGGCTTTCCATGCCGCCTCATCCGTTACATTCAATTTGACAAATGCAGCTTCACCACCTGCATTTTTAATTTCTGTAACGGCTTTCTGACCGTCTTCTTCTTTTAAGTCACCAATAACAACCTTTGCGCCTTCTTTGGCCAAAAGCTGTGCTGTAGCCTTGCCTATTCCGTTAGCGGCTCCAGAAACAATGGCAACCTTGCCTGCTACACGCGCCATAATACTTCCCTACCTATGCCTTACGTTGCATTGCGTGCTGATCCCAGCCTGAATCAGATATCTCAACCATGACCTGCATCAATTCTTGCAAATGATGGAAAGATTTGAACAGACTTATACTCAGAGCATAATGCCTCTGGGCTATAAGAGTTCCTTTCTAAGAAGTTTTACTGCTTTGTTGAATCTGCTCCATATCCAACAATTGCTTTGGTTTCCAGAAACTCTGCAATTCCAAAACGGCTGCATTCACGGCCATTGCCAGACAGACCATACCCACCAAATGGTGCCTTTACCGTCCATGCTGCGCCATTAAGGGTAACGGTACCAGCCCGAAGTTTACGAGCAACCCTACGAGCACGCTCCATGCTGCCAGACTGTACATAGGCTGCCAAACCATATGGATTACTATTCGCCAGCCTGATGGCATCATCTTCATCCGCATACCCCATAATGGACAAAACCGGGCCAAAGATTTCTTCCTGCGCAATCACCATATCCGCAGTTACATGCCCAAACACAGTTGGCCGCACGTAATAGCCTTGCGTCAGCCCTTCTGGGCGCCCTACGCCACCAGCAGCCAAGACAGCCCCTTGCGCCGTGCCTTTTTCAATCAATGCCTGAATACGGTTAAATTGAGGAGCACTTACAACAGGGCCAAGCTCTGTCACATTATCTGTTGGGTCCCCCACACGCAGGCTATCTGCAACTTTAGCTGCAATATTCATAGCCTTTTCCATCAGATCATGCGGCACCAGCATACGTGTTGGTGCATCACAGGATTGGCCAGAATTTCCAAAACACTCCTGAGCGCCCCGCTCTACTGCATCTGCAAAATCTGTATCAGCGAAAATGATATTGGCAGATTTACCACCCAGTTCCTGCAAAACACGTTTAACAGTAGGCGCTGCAGCCTGAGCCACGGCAATACCCGCCTGCGTTGACCCAGTAAAAGACACCACATTCACCAGCGGATGACTGGCCAAGGCTTCTCCGGCTACGGGGCCATCACCATTCACCATATTATATACACCAGTTGGCACACCTGCTTCATGCAGGATTTCTGTAAATATGATGGCAGATAAAGGTGCAATTTCACTGGGTTTGAGCACAACAGTGCACCCAGCCGCCAAGGCAGGCATAACTTTGCAGGCTATCTGGTTCATGGGCCAGTTCCATGGCGTAATCAGCCCCGCAACGCCTATGGGTTCATGAGTGATGAGAATATCATCCTCACATTCTTCAAACTGGTAGTGGCGCAAGGCATCTAAAGTTTCTTCTATATGCGCCAAGCCTGCTGGTGTCTGGCTTTCCCGCGCGAGGGAAATGGGCGCACCCATTTCCAAAGAGATTGCCTGCGCCATCTCTTCTGCCCTGCGCTGATAGATAGATGGAATACGGCCCAGAATCTGTAACCGCTCTGCACGTGTTGTGGCGCTCCATGCCCCGAATGCCGCATAAGCGGCCTCAACAGCTCGATTCACGTCCTGCGCGTATGCCAATGCAATACGGCCGCATGGCTGTTCTGTCGCTGGGTTGATAATGTCTTTTTGAGCTTGCGCAGAAGGCAAAACCCACTGCCCGTTGATAAAAAATCTTTCTGAGTTTCCCAAACAATTCATTTGATCACCCTCCCAATAACTGCCAGATCCGTGGGTGTTTCAAGATAATACGACAAACACGCCCCAACATGTTATAACAGCCATGCGTTACCAGAAACGACGGTAACTAAAGACTTTCTTGCTTGTCTATGACATGTTTCTTGCCATTTGTTATTCACAGCGCAATATCAGGTGCACTCGTGAAAACAACCTTACGTTATACTCTTGCCGGTATCTGAAAATAGAACCTCCGGCTGCCGTAGAAAGGATTTATGCGTGACAACCGCCGCAGAAAACAACAAGCAACTGCTTGAACAGTTGAAGAATATAGCTGGCCAGCACCATGTCCTGACCGGAGAAGACAGTACATACCGCTTTACTCATGGCTTTCGCTTTGGTGCGGGTAAGGTGCTTGCTGTTGTTCAGCCGGGCTCACTTATCGAGCTTTGGCGCGTTGCGCAGGCCTGCGTAAATGCTGGCAAAATTATTATCATGCAGGCCGCCAATACTGGTCTGACGGGCGGCTCTACCCCTGATGGCAATAATTATGACCGCGATATCGTACTTATTAGCACGCTACGGCTAGATAAATCCCACCTGATCGGTAACGGCAAGCAGGTTGTATGCCTACCCGGCGCCACACTTTACGAACTGGAAAGCAAACTGGCGGCCATTGGGCGGGAACCGCATTCTGTTATTGGTTCCTCCTGTATTGGTGCCTCCGTTCTGGGTGGCGTGAGCAACAACTCTGGTGGCGCATTGGTGCAACGTGGCCCTGCTTATACGGAAATGGCCGTGTTTGGTCAGATCGGGCCGGATGGCAAACTACAGCTCGTAAACCATCTGGGTATCCAGTTGGGGAATGACCCGGAAGCGATATTGCAGAAACTGGAAGCCGGCACCTTTACAGAAGCAGATATTGATTGGAACGCCGGCAAAGGGCACGATGGTAACTATATCAATCATGTGCGCGAAATTGATGCTGATACCCCTGCCCGCTACAATGCAGACCCGGCACGCTGGTATGAAGCCGCAGGCTGCGCTGGCAAGCTGGTTGTCTTTGCTGTGCGCCTTGATACCTTTCCCGCCAATAAAGATACGTCTGTTTTCTATATTGGCACCAACAATACCGACGAACTGGAAAACCTGCGCCGCCATGTGCTGACAGCATTTAATGAACTGCCAATTTGCGGTGAGTATATCCACCGTGATGCGTTTAATATTGCTGAAAAATACGGCAAGGATACCTTTGCCGTTATCCGCTATTTTGGCACCAAGTTTTTGCCAAAAATGTTCGCCATGAAATCAAAGTTTGACATTTTTTCCAAGAAACTTGGTTTCCTGCCCGATCATCTAAGTGACCGAATCATGCAGGCTCTCAGCTACCTGCTGCCACGTCAGCTACCTAAGCGGATGCTGGATTATCGGGACAAGTTTGAACATCATCTCATGCTTAAAGTCTCGCACGATTTGGCTGGGCCTATGCGCCAATATTTGCAAACATATTTTGGCAGCGTAACTGGCGAATATTTTGAATGCACGCCAGAAGAAGGCAAGCTTGCCTTCCTGCATCGTTTTGCTGCGGCTGGTGCGGCTGTTAGATACCGCGCTGTGCACCATAAGGAAGCAGAAGATATTGTGGCGCTAGACGTTGCCCTCCGCCGGAATGACCGCGAATGGTTTGAAAAACTACCGCAGGACATTGAAAACAAACTGATTGTTAAGCTGTATTACGGCCACTTCCTCTGCCATGTCATGCATCAGGATTACGTGGTGAAGAAGGGTTACAATGCCATAGCGGTTGAACATGAAATGCTTCCCGGCTTGGATGCTCGTGGGGCACGCTATCCGGCAGAACATAATGTGGGCCACCTATATAAGGCTCCGCAAAACATGCTGGATCACTATCAGCAGCTTGACCCATGCAACTGCATGAACCCCGGTATTGGCCAAGCTACAAAACGCAAAAACTGGCTGGCAGAAAGCGTATAATCGTAAATTTCTGTTAGCCTAGCATATTACAATACTAAAAAACCGATGTAGCACTTTTGGCTACATCGGGTTTTATTTTGCATACACATCAAATATTCTAAAAAATAAGAGTCTATGATTTATTCTGCACATTTCGAATAAGATTATGAATAAAATGCAGTTTGTGCACAACGCCATGCGTTAACGTAAAGGGGTAAAAATCTGGCAATCCCATGGAACGATTCAAATTATTGACCGCATAAGTTAATGGAACCCATGCGTTAATAATTTCTTCAAAAGGCATGGATGTATAAGGGTTTCCATGGGGGGAAAGAAGCGCACCTCCCCCTACTGTGTCGCTTACTGTCATATCGTAAGCCAAAGCCGTTTCTAGTGTAGAAATAATATGGAAATAATGCGCCCATGTTTCTGCAAAATCTTCCCATGGGTGAGATGTCGCATAAAAGCTTACAAAATTCTCGCGCCAGTTCTGTGGGGGAGATTGCGCATAATAGGTTTGTAATGCAGCCTGATAATCTGCACTATCATCCCCAAATATAGCGCGGCAGGCTTCTAGTTTTCCGCCGTCTCTTACTAGAATGTTCCAGTAATAATGCCCAATTTCATGGCGAAAATGCCCTAGGAGAGTGCGATAATACTCTCCCATTTCAATACGCATTTTCTCACGGTAAGCATCATCTGCTTCCTTGGTTGCAATTGTGATAATACCATTGTTATGGCCTGTCATAATAGCAACTGAACCATCTGCCGCATCATCCAGAAAATCAAATGCCAATCCGTTTTCCGGGTCCTGCCGCCGGTTTTTAAACGGAAGTTTCAACTGCAGAATTGTGTAAAACATTCTGTGTTTTGCAACTTCCAATTTGTACCAACGGTTTTTATTTTCTGGAACATTCAGGTTAGGGATCATACGGTTAAATTGGCAGGCAACACAAAACCCAGAATTTGCACCATTATCGGCTGCCAATGTCAGCCAGTTACACACCCCATAGGCGTGATTGATACAAAAAGCCCGCGCTTGCCCTCTAGCCTTTTTTTCCAAAGGTAACCATGTGCCATCTGCCTGTGGTTCCAGCGCAGTCATGGTTGCAAACTCTGGTAAATACCCTACAGTAACACTGCAATAATGACATTGCGTTGCTTCAAACCCCACCAGATGATTGCAGGATTGGCAGGAAAACCGTTTCATTGTCGAGGTAAGTGCTGCACTTGCATGAACACATCAAACACGGCCTTACAACAATCCAGCACGCCAGAAACTGGTGCGGCATCCTGCGGCGTATTTGCAACTGCTAACGGAATATGCCCAGCCCCTGCCAGAAAGCCAGATGTGGTATCAAACCCAATCCAGCCCTTTTGCGGTATAAGAACTTGCGCCCAAGCGTGCAAATCACCATTCAGCGTTGTAAGCTTATCCTCCTTGCGTTCTTCCTGAATAAGATAACCTGAAACAAAACGGGCCGAAAACCCAAGGTGACGCGCAGCACTTACCAGCAACCATGCGCTATCTCGGCACGAACCGCTTGCGCGCTGCAATGTTTCCTCTGCTGTCCAAACTCCCGGCTCCATACGCCGTTGGTATTGGATCCGCTGTGCAACAACTTGATTAAGTGCCTTGATTTTATCCAGCGGATCTTGCGCAATCGTTACTTGGCGTGCTCTGATGAGTGAGCGCATGTTCTCACTCATGTACTGCGATGTTACCGCTTCTTCCTCATCCAAAAGTTCAGGGCATGTGGCCACATCAGCAAGAGGGTCATACGGCGTAAGATCAAGCATGAGCGCAACTTCAATATCAAAGTGCGTCACCTGATCTGCACATTCAACGCAAGCAATCTGATTACCCAATGCATCCTGTGTCCATTTTACCAAGCACTCAGTTGGTTGCACATGCAAGTTATAGGAGAGCACAGGTGTACGAGAATGCATCGTAGGGCGTAACCGAATTGTTTGTGGCCCCATGCTGACAGGCCTATCATACCGATAACAGGTTCGATGTGTCAGCATAACGTGAGAACTCATCAAACCCTAACCTTGTCTTTTATCTTATTCATGGCAAGCAGTGTTACCTCGTTTAACAAGAACACGTGCTTGTAGCGTAAAACCATAGCAGCATGGCACGCACATGCAATACATATCCAACACAATCAAAAACTTGCTTAACTAGCTGCTATTTTAGACTTGGCAAACCTCTGGAAACCTGTTCAGTTAATTCGATAGTGAAACAAGTTGAGGCCGCACTGGCCGTCAGCCTGACGGGAGAGAAACCATGATACCAACAGCCCTGCATGCTCCCCCTCAGGCTGCTTCCTTAGGGCTTCTGGACAACTACCATATCCCAGATTTTTTTTGTGAGTTGATGAATCGGCGTGACTCAACGCCCCCCGTCCTACAGTGCGTAAAAGACCGGCTTGCAGCACTTAGCCTGCCAGAATTACGCCGTAGAACCCAAGCTGCTGAGGCTCAACTCTACCGTATGGGCATTACCTTTACTGTGTATTCAGATAAGGAAGCCATTGATCGTATTTTGCCGTTTGATGCCATACCTCGTGTTATTACCGCGCAGGAATGGGATCACGTAGAGCGAGGTGTGCAACAGCGTATTCAGGCTATCAATCTGTTTCTGCATGATATTTACCATGATCGAAATATCCTGCGTGATGGCATATTGCCTACCGAACTGGTGCTGAATAACCCCAATTACTGTGATGCCATGGTGGGTGTAGATGTTCCCGGCGGCGTTTATGTGCATATCAACGGCACAGACCTGATACGGGATGATAACGGCCAGTTTCTGATTCTGGAAGATAATGCCCGCACGCCCTCTGGCGTGTCCTACGTTATTGAAAACAGACACATGATGCTGCGCCTTATGCCAGATCTGGCCTCTGGTCTGCCCATTCGCTCGGTGGAAGAATATGGCCTGCGCTTACATCAAACCCTCTGTGAAGTGGCACCAGAAGGAATTGCTGATCCACAAGTCGTTCTTCTTTCACCCGGCATTTATAATTCTGCTTATTTTGAGCATGTTTTTCTCTCCCGCGAGATGGGCGTACCCCTTGTGGAAGGGAAAGATCTGTTTGTTGAAAATCATCGGGTATTTATGCGCACAGTCAACGGCCCCCGTGCTGTGCATGCTATTTACCGTCGCTTGAATGATGATTTTCTGGACCCGCTGGCCTTTAACCCAAACAGCCTTCTTGGGGTTCCCGGGCTAGTAGAAGCGTATCGGCGCGGCAACGTTACACTTGCCAATGCCTTGGGCACAGGTGTTGCCGATGATAAAGCCGTATATGCTTATATGCCGCGCATTATTCGTTACTATTTAGGGCAGTCCCCTATTCTGAAAAGTGTGGAAACCCATATCTGTGCAGAACCAGACGGCCTTGCTTATACGTTAGCACATATGAACAAGCTTGTTATCAAACCTGTTGGAGAATCAGGAGGTTATGGCCTGTTGATTGGCCCACACGCCAGCCAGAAAGAACTGGCTGATTTTAGAGAAAAATTACTGGCTGATCCTGCAAACTATATCAGCCAGCCCGTTATCAATCTGTCTGTTACCCCAACACTCTGCCCAGATGGTGTGGAAGCCCGGCATGTGGACCTCCGTCCTTTTGCCTTAACAGGCCGTTCTGTGTGGGTTTTGCCCGGAGGTCTCGCTCGTGTGGCGCTCCGCAAGGGGTCTCTGGTGGTCAATTCATCTCAGGGTGGCGGCTCTAAAGATACGTGGGTAATGGCATCATGATGAACGAAACACAGGGTCACCTGCTCTCTCGCTATGCAGAATGCATGATGTGGCTGGCGCGTTATATGGAACGCACAGAAAATCTAGCCCGCCTACTAGAAGTGACAGAAACATTTGTGCGCGATGCCAATGGGCAAATTGCATGGCATTCTATTGTGCAAATTAACTCGGATGAACAGACCTTCCTTGCCTTACATCCATCAGGCGATGCAGATGCGGTAGCCAATTTTTATCTGACTGAACAGGCAAATCCGGCATCTATCTGTGCAACCGCCCATGCCATACGTGAAAATGCGCGTGCTGTTCGGCCCCTTGTTTCTATTGAAATGTGGGCACAGCTCAATGTCTTCACACGCTGGGTTCTGGATCTGAAAGAAAAGGATATTTATCAAAACAGTCTTTCAAACCTGTGCACTCGTATCAAGCAGGACTGCCAAGCCCATTTTGGCGTTACGGAAGGCACGCTTTACCGTGATCAGGCATGGCTCTTTTATAAATTGGGCAAAACGCTTGAACGATGTGACCAGATTACGCGCCTGATAGATATTCGCTACCATATGCTGCTGCCCCAGGGAGAAGCTCCTGGTTCTGAAATCGACATTACGCAATGGACAGCCGTATTGCGCTCTGCAGCGGCTTACCATGCCTTCCGCCGTTTACGCCCAGTTACAGTTACGCCTGCAAATATTGTAGGATTTTTGCTAAAAAATGAGGGGTTCTGCCGCTCCTTAGCCGCTAATTTACGCTTAATGGATGAAACACTCGCACTTTTAGCCTCTTATCCCGGCTTGCGTTCACGTTGCAGCGCACTACAAGAATGTGTTGCAGAGCTACGCGTTACTCTTGCAGAACAAACTGCGGAAGACATTATTATTCGTGGCCTGCATGATTATATGAGCTGGATACAACAGCAGCTTTCTCAATTGCAGGAACAAATTGCATCTGAATTCTGGCCTCCCGTTTCCGTGGTGGCGGTTCAGGCAGATTGTCAGATGCAAGCGTGAATCTGTTTGCGTATAGTATAAAAGATTTTGGATATGTTTTAAAAAAACTAGATATAATCCAGACCAATATCCAAAGCTTTTACGCTATGCGTCAACCAACCTGCGGAAATAACATCCACTCCAGTTTCAGCAACAGCACGCACTGTTTCTTGCGTAATACCACCTGATGCCTCGGCTATGGCCATGCCATTAATCATGCCAACAGCTTTGCGCAGAGTATCCGTATCCATATTATCCAACAAATACGCATCAGCACCGCCACAAGCCAATGCGGCTTCCAACTGCTCCAACGTATCTACTTCCAGTTCAATTTTCATAAGGTGGCCTGCACGCGCACGAGCTCTTTGTAAGGCCACGTCAACTTGCCCACCACACAAAGCCAGATGATTATCCTTGATCAAAATAGCATCATCTAACCGAAAACGATGGTTGCCACCTCCGCCTGCCTTTACGGCATATTTTTGCAACGCTCTTAACCCCGGAAGCGTTTTGCGTGTGCAGCAAATAACAGCTTTTGTGCCAGATACAGCATCCACCATCTGGCGCGTTTGGCTGGCAATACCGCTAAGATGAGAGAGAATATTCAAGGCTGTCCGCTCTCCTGCCAAAACAGTTAGAGCATCACCTTCTACTTCAGCCAGCACATCACCAATCGCCAGCATATCCCCATCTTGCTTAAAGGCACGAAAATGCACCTGTTCATCTAAAAGCGCAAAAGCCTGCTGTGCGCCTGCAAGCCCTGCAACAACCCCCTGATGGCGGGCGCAGAATACGGCGCGCATTTTCTGCCCAGGCATTGCTAATGCTTGTGTAGTTACATCTCCGCCCTGCCCCAAATCTTCAAACAATGCCGCTTGAATAATAGGTTTCCATAACAAGCTGGGAAAATGACATGCGTAAGACATATGTATAAGCGCTCCTACCCTACCCCTTAAATAAGCAACATGCGCTCAACAGATAGACGCGCACGCTCTTGCAAGGCTTCAGGAATAACAACTTCTGCTTCAAAATTTTCCAGAGACTTACGGATGGCGGGTAATGTAATGCGCTTCATATGCGGGCACAAATTACATGGGCGCACAAAAGTGGTGTTTGGATACTGCGCTGCCAAATTATCGCTCATGGAACATTCAGTTACCAAAAGAACTTTTTCGGGACTTTCTTCTGCAATATATGCAATCATCTGGGCTGTGGAGCCTGAATAATCCGCAGCTTCCACCACTTCTGGCGGACATTCAGGATGCGCCACAACTTTTACACCCGGATGCATACGCCGATATTGCCGAATTTCCTGCGGGGTAAACCGTTCATGAACCTCACAATGCGCAGGCCATGTTATCATTTCAATTCCGGTTTCGGCCTGAATATTGCGGGCCAAAAATTCATCTGGAATCATGATAACACGTGGAACATTCAGGCTTTCCACCACTTTGCGCGCATTGCCTGAAGTGCAACAAATATCGCTTTCGGCCTTAACCGCGGCTGTGCTGTTCACATAGGTTACAACAGGCACCCCGGGATACGTCTGTTTCAGATAACGCACATTCTCGGCTGTAATGCCTTCTGCCAAAGAACAGCCAGCAGCTACATCCGGAATCAGAACTTTCTTTTCTGCGTTTAATAGTTTGGCAGTTTCTGCCATAAAATGCACACCAGCCATAAGAATAATATCGGCATCTATATTCTGTGCGGCACGTGCAAGAGCAAGGCTATCGCCCCGGATATCAGCCACACAATGAAATATTTCTGGCGTTTGATAGTTATGTGCAAGAATAACGGCGTTATGCTGCTTTTTAAGGCGTATAATGGCCTCAATATCAGCAGCATAACGCTCTTCCCACAAATCTCGCGCCATGATGCCAGCCACAGGCTGATACAGAGTATCCCTGTCTGGAATATTGAACGCCAACATGAATACCCTCCCTTGCGGTACATATGCTCAATTTGAGTATATGTACCGCAAGGGAAAAACAAGCGCTTTTAACCTACTTTTTATAACAATGGCGTTAGCGGCAATTTGGCGCCAGCCAGATAGCAATTTTGCCCTGCTTCTGGCCGAAAGCGGTACAGCTTTGCAGGCCGCCCTTGCTGAGGCGTATCAAAAGCACCTGTTTCTTCCACCAGCTTTTGTTGCAAAACCAAACGCCTGAAATTTTGCTTATGCATCCAACACCCTGCCAAGGCTTCCATGGCCTGCTGAAGCTGCAGCAATGTAAATGTTTCTGGCAACAAATCGAACACAACTGATGTATAACGAATTTTCGCCCGCACGCGTGAAAGGGCTGTCGCCAAAACACGCCGGTAATCTGCCTGCATTTGCAAACCTAGCTGGTTTTGTCCTTTAAAATGTTTGGCTTCGCGCACCAAGCCAGCTTCCCACAAAAGCTCATAACGATCCAAAGCCAGCTCATCGTTCCATGGGTGTGGAGAAAGGCCAAACAGTCTGGCGCATCTTTGCTGTTTAGCAATGCTTTTTCCAACCCAATTTTTCAGTAATCCAATAATATGCTGCAACAGAGCATGAGCCGCTGGATATCTGCGATCTTCCCACGGAAAATAATCATATATGGAACGTTCTGCTATTGTTTGGTCTGCATTAGAACTGATTAATGCCATGTAGGAAATACGTACCAACCGGCTTTTATCGGCCACCTGTGTATCTGCAAATGTATAAAGCTGTTCTGTATGCCCCAATACCACGCCTGTTTGCTGCTCTACCCAGCGGCATAGTTCCTTTTGTAAGGAATGGCCGCCCATGGTTAACGGGCCTGAAGGCAAAGCCTGACCGTTTTCCAGCGTAAGCACGCAGGGCGTATCTTTTCTGATATTCAAAAGAACGGCTACAAGCTCTGCCCTGCAAAACGCTGTCTGTTTCATGAAGCCTCAGTAATGAACCAAAAATAAAATATCATAGGTGAAATCTGCATACTCATTTTTCATATGGGCGTGAAGATTCTACAGCCCAGAACAGATATTCCTGAGAATGTTTCCAATACAATGTTTTCCAAATGAACATGTCTCATGATATTATACAGCTACATCATTCATGCCTGGCATCATCAGGCCTATATTTATGTCCGTTTAAAAAAGACATATAAACTTTTTTGAAAGAAATCAGGATATTTCCGCGCCCATGAATACGCCTACAAAACATGATATCGCAAAAAAGAAAATTGTAGATTCTGCACGCGCGCTTATTGCTGAGCGCGGATTTTCGGCTGTCGGGCTTTCGCAAATTCTGGAAGTTGCGGGCATCCCTAAAGGCTCATTTTACCATTATTTTGCATCTAAAGAGGCATTTGGAGAGGAACTTCTGCGCTCTTATATGCATGATTATTTAATAAATATTCATGCACTCTTTTCCACACCAGATAAAAACGGCGCACAGAAGTTATTTTCTTATCTGGATTTCTGGCGCCGCTCCCATATCAAGGGGCAGGTTGGAGATAAATGCCTCATCGTTAAACTTGCTGCAGAAGTATCTGATATATCAGAACGCATGCGCCGTATTATGGAAACCGGCACTGCTTCTGTTATTTCTCATCTCTCTCAGGTCATTAAAACTGGGCTGCAGGACGGATCTCTACAATCCTCCCTGCCCGCCCACAAACTCGCATCATCGCTCTATCAGCTCTGGCTGGGTGCAACCTTGATGACGAAAATTACGCATTCATCCCATCCTTTGGATGAAGCATGGCAAACTTCGTACACTCTTCTTGGTTGCACAGCAGATCAACTTAATCCAAGCGCACAGAAGGGCGAATAACGGTTTCTACCATATCAGCAAAGATAGACGCCAAACCGCGCACCCAGCCAAACAGCTCTATCTGGTGCTGACGATACAGCATAATATGCCCCATACGTGCAGAAAGCCCGTGCAACATACCACCCCCCATAACCCGGCCACCCGGTAGTGCTGCCCAGCCATTGTAATTACCCAGTGCCACAATAGCGCCTTTGTTATGGAAAATGCAGGAAGGTACTTCCTTACCACTTTCCAGCCATGCAGGCAGATGTTGCGCCAAATGATGCGCCTGCTGACGGGCAACCTGTGCCGTAGCGGGTAGCGGATCATCTACAATATAGGAGCAATCCCCCATTGCAAAAATACGGTCATCATCAACAGAGCACAGATTGGGTTTTACGTTGATCTGGCCAGAGCGGCTTAGAGAAAGACCACCATAGGTTTTTGTTACCGCCGGAGCCTTAACACCAGCAGCCCATACCCGCAGTGTTGCTGGTACGTGTGTGCCATCTTTAAGCGTAAAGCCCGTAGCATCTGCTGCAGCAACGCGGGCAGATGTGCGCACATTTACACCAATCCGCTCCAGTTCCTGTTGCGCGGCCATTGAAACAGATTCCGGAAAAGCAGGCAGGATACGGGCGCCAGACTGCAACAGCGTAATGCTGAGTTTTGGCGGTGCCTTACCGAAAGCATGCAAGCTTACTGGGTCAACAATTTCGAGAGATTTATGAAGTTCAGCTGCAAGCTGGGTGCCTGTGGCACCGCCCCCAACAATAGCAATATCCAGTTCAGAATTATCAGCAAATGACTTCAGAATTTCCATTCTGAACTTTTCATTAAAAGCATTTGCTTCAACAAGGTTATCAATAAACAGACAGTTTTCCAGCACACCGGGCGTGCCAAAATCATTGGCGCGGCTTCCGATAGACAGGACAATGGCATCATATGTCATGGTTCGGCTATCCAGAACCTTGCTGCCATCTGATGCATGTAAGGGGCTTAAAACAACTTCCCGCTTATCTCTATCAATAGAGACAACTTCACCCGGCCAGAATTCAAAATTATGGCTGCTGGCCTGAGCCATAAAACTGATGCGGTCGTTTTCATTCTGCACTGTGCCAGCAGCAAAGCAATGCAGCATGGGCTTCCATACGTGTGAAAAGCTTTTATCAATAAGTGTGATACGTGCTTTTCCGTGCCGGCCAAGTGTTTTACCCAGACGCGTTGCAAGGGCAAGTCCTGCCACTCCGCCACCGACAATAAGAATTTCAGACTTGGACGACATCAGGTTTACATGCCTCTTTCAGGAAGTAAGCGGGAGATAACGTTATGTTTTTGAATGAATATTTTTATTAAAAAGAATTATTTTATTACTACACTATATAATTCTATTTACTTATATTTTTATACTATGCGTATTCTGTGCAAGCGGGCACCTTTACAGGCGCCCGCTAACAGTATGATCAGAACGGTGCGTCGATATCGACCGTGTTGATCAGCTTGTGGTTCACAAACTCTTTGATACCAAGACCAATCAGTTCACGCCCATAACCGGAGTTTTTAATGCCACCGAAGGGCAGATCTGCCTTAGGCACCAGCGGATGGTTGATGAACACCATGCCTGTGCGGATTTTTGCAGCCACACGTGCGCCACGTGCTTCGTCTTTGGTGAAGACAGCACCACCCAGACCATAAGGTGAATCATTGGCGATACGGATTGCATCGTTTTCATCTTTTGCACGATACAACTGCGTTACCGGGCCAAAGAATTCCCAATGGCGGGCTTCGTTGTTGCCATCCAAACCAGTCATCAGCAGCGGACGGAAGAAAGTGCCTTTACCGGGCACTTCTGGCCCAATCACTTCAACCTTTGCACCGTGCTTGATGGCTTCCGTCACCTGGCGGTGCAGATCATCCATAGCGTCTTTGGAGCACACCGGTGCCAGCGTTGTGGAAGGATCCATCGGGTCACCAGCTTTCAGCTCGGAAACACCCTTTTTGTACAGTTCCAGAAAGCGATCATAAACTGCATCAGCAACAATCAGACGCTTTGCAGATACACACACCTGACCAGCATTCCAATGGCGGCCAATAACAGCCCATTTAGCTGCTTTTTCTACGTCAGCATCATCCAGAACAATAAAGGCGTCTGCGCCGCCCAGTTCCATGGTAGCCTTTTTCAGGGCTTTACCTGCAACACCAGCAATAATGGTGCCTGCGCCTTCAGAACCTGTCAGAGCCACACCGCAAACGCGGGGATCGTTCAGGATAACTTCCGTATGGCGACGTGCTGTATAAAGGTTACGGAACAGACCTTTTGGCAGGCCAGCTTCGTTCATCAGCTCTTCACAAGCAGCAGCGCACTGCGGCAGGTTGGAAGCGTGCTTAAGCAGAACAGCGTTACCAGCAGAAAGCTGCGGCGCAATAATGCGGACAACCTGATAGAATGGGAAGTTCCATGGCTCAATTGCCAGCACGATACCAAGAGGTTCGTGCACCAGAACAGCCTTACCTTCTGCCGGATCAGCAACCGGCAGAGATTCCGGCTTCAGAAGTTCTTCTGCATATTTTGCATAGTATTCGAAAATTTCAGCAGAAAGAATAACTTCTGCTTTGGACTCTGCAAACAGCTTGCCCATTTCCAGCGTGCCCAGACGAGCATACTTATCAACATCACGACGCAGAATGGCAGCTGCGGCATTCATAATACGAGCGCGTTCAGCAAAGGAGGTATCACGCCATTTTTCAAAAGCGGCATGAGCTTCGGACAGTGCGGTCTGGACTTCCTGATCTGTAGCTTCAGGAAAATTAGCAAGAACTTCCCCGGTGTAGGGATTGGTTGTCGCGTACGCCATTTTTACCTCGTGAACAGTGAAATGGAAAAAGCAGAACGAGCCCGCAAATGCGGCATGCACCCGGCAGAGCAGAATGCTCCAATGTGTGGCATCGTTTTCCTCATCCAAAAAATAGACCGGTCAACTTTTATCGGGCAGGAAAACTTCTGATGGCAAAAATCCATATACAAACTGGAAATATTCCTACCGAATCTGTATGGCCTGTTCTGGTTATCTGTATATGAATGGATATAGATGAAGTCAATTTATAATTAGACCAGTCGTCTTATAACTCTTATCCTATTTATGGTGGGTTCGTATAAATCCAGCTTAAGCAGGCTCTCTCCCCTGCCCAACTCCATGCCTGTTGGCACACAATAGATACAAAAAAGCTGGAAGGCATATGAGCCTTCCAGCTTAAAGCGTTCGTGCAGAACTCAATGTAGAACAAGAGTATAAAGCGTTAAAACCTTATTTGTTATAACACTCTAACATTCCTATTCAGGAAATAGGTTGCCTGATTTCCTTCTGCCCGCTCCGGCGCAACACCAGAATTGCCAGCAAATACACAACCAGGCCACCTGCTGAAAGAATAGCCCCACCAATGCCTAGCGCAGAATATCCAAACTGATGCGCCAGCAGCATACTGCCCAATGCTGCCCCTAATGCATTAGCAATATTAAATGCAGAGTGGTTGAGGGAAGCCGCCAAAGTTTGGGCATCCCCTGCAAAATCCATCAGACGTGTTTGCAAGGCTGGCCCCAAGCCATTTACAAATGTAGGGATAAGAAAGACAGCAAGCGCCAAAAGCAACGGCTGATGTAACACCGTAGAAAAACCCAACATAACAACAGCACTGCCACCAAGCGCAAGAATTGCAGCCAGATCCAATTTACGATCTACAAGCCACGCACCTGCATTTGCTCCAACCAGCATGCCCATGCCCCAAATAACCATGTAAAGCATGACAGACCATTCCGGCACATGGGTTACATTCTGCAAGATACTGGTAAGATAGGTATAAATGGCAAACATGCCGCCAAAGCCAATAGCGGCTGCCAGCAACGTAAGCAAAACCTGAGTGTTACCCATAGCAGCAACTTCTTTAAGTGGTGAGTTTTTGCGGTTGGGCTGGTCTGCTGGGATATAGCGCCATACCCCCAAAAAGGTAATACAACCAAACAGACCAATAATAAGGTACGCCACACGCCAGCCGAAATGATCCGCTGCAAATGTAGAAAACGGTGCGCCTACCAGAGTAGAAATGGCAATGCCAGACAGAACCCGCCCCACAGCCCACCCACGGCGAGAGCGCTCTACCATTGAAGCCGCAACAAGCGCAGAAATACCAAACAATGCCCCATGCGGCAGGCCGGTAATAAACCGTGCAACTTCAACCAACTCTGGCGTGGGCATGCAAATGCTTAGGAAATTCCCGAAACAAAACAACACCAATAAAGAAAGAAGCAGTTCCCGACGGGAAAGGCGCGCGCCCAGAATGGTAATAAGCGGTGCGCCAATTACCACGCCCAGAGCATATGCCGTAATGGCATATCCTGCATCTGCCGCAGACAGATGTAAGGAACGAGCAAATTCTGGCAGCATGCCCATAATGGCAAATTCACCTGTTCCAACAACAAAAGTGCCGAAAGTAAGAATGAATAAAGCGGCAGCACGCCCATGAGGCGGTTCAATAAACGAGGTCGGTACGGGAGGAGGCTGAGGAGCAGTTGTCATTTAAAAACTCAAAAATAAGAAATTTCAGTTCTTTACGGCCTGTTTCATTGCAACACGGGCAATTGCAATATCATCTTCCGTTTTGGCACCAGAAACACCTATGGCACCTAAAAAAGAGCCATCTGCGGCTTTAATCACCAGCCCACCGCCAAAGCTGGTTAAACCGCCGTTTGTATTCTCCAGCGTATAGGCCTCACCATCCGGGCGGCCTTTTGCGGCAAAGTCCGCACTGTCCATCTGGAACAAAGCTGCTGTGCGCGCCTTTTTTTGGCTCACATCAACCACACCTAAAGGTGCTTCATCCATCCGAGCAAAAACCACTGGCCATGCTGCGGCATCCACAATGGACACACATACGCTTACTTCAAGCCGACGCGCCTCTGCCAAGGCAGCATCTAGCATAGATAAAGTCAAAGAAAGCTTCATAAAACAGAACTCCTGCACGAAGAAAAGCGCGCAGACTACTCATCTCGCTCTTAAATGAAAGAGAAATTATACACAAAACACATTTATTTAACGATAATGAACATATTCTTATTATAAATGAAGCGTGAGGCCCTTATTAATTTTTATCTTTAGCCTCACAAATCTCCAGATAGTCTATTTTTGTTCCCTGCGTGCCAGATCTGCCAAGGCCTGTATCTGGCGCGTGAGAAAAGCGCGTGTTTTCTCGTCTGTCAGTTCCAGCTTATCTGTATCAAATTTATCCGCTGCCTGACCGATCATAACTTCCGGCCTATTCAACACAAGGGCATCCATAAACACCATGCTCTGGCGTATATGATACTGCGCACGGGCGCCACCAATCATGCCCGGTGAGACTGTTTGAAGCGCGACGGGTTTGCGCGCAAACGGTTGCTGCGTGAGGCGAGAAAGCCAATCAAGCGCATTTTTAAGCACACCCGGCACGGAATAATTATATTCTGGCGTTACAATAATAACGCCATCTGCTGCCCTGATCTGCTCCCCCATTGTTAGCACAGAAGCAGGAAAACCCTGCTCCTGCACATCCTGATTATAATGCGGAAAATCAGCGATAGAACCAAGCGCTGAAATAGTTATTCCATCTGGAGCCAATGCAGGTAACGTGCGCGCCACAATACCGTTATAAGATGCCTTACGCAGGCTCCCTAATACAGTTACAAAATGTAGATGTTCTTTTTCCTGTGTCATGCTTCTGTCCTGCCTTGAAGTGTTTATTGAAAAAATAGCCTGTCATGGCTGACATGACGTGCAAGCTGCATGATCGTTGCGATACATGCCACGATATATCAGTCTGAAATGTTGCCAAAACGCCCACTGTTAAAATCTTCAATTGCCTGACGGATTTCCTCCCGCGTGTTCATGACAAAGGGCCCATATCCGGCAATAGGTTCATTCAAAGGCGCACCAGTTAAAATAAGAAAGCTGGAAGCTTTGGTAGCTTGTAATGTTACCTCTGCGCCTTCCTGATCCAACAGCACAAATTGTGCGTTTCCTACTTCCTCTGCGCCATTTACAATCAACTTTCCTTCAAGCGAAACAATAGCGGCATTATGCCCCGCAGGGAGAGAAAGCGTGACGTGCGCGCCCTCTTCCAGCTTTCCATCCCACACGTTAAGTGGAGAGAAAATGCGCGCAGGCCCATGCTCACCTTCATAGTCTCCCGCGATAATCCGCAGGCTGCCCGTATTATCCGGCAATGCAATGGTTGGAATTTCCGCAGCCTGTAGGGTTTGATAGCCTGCTGGCGCACCTTTATCTTGAGCTGGCAAATTGACCCATAACTGCACCATCCGAAAATCTCCCCCAGCTTTTGCATAAGCTGGAGAATGAAATTCCTCGTGCTGGATGCCGTTACCGGCTGTCATCCACTGCACATCACCAGGGCCAATAATGCCACCACCGCCAGATGAATCACGGTGCTCCACTTCACCATCATAAACAATTGTAACGGTTTCAAACCCTTTATGTGGATGCTGGCCTACACCGCGCCGTGTATCTGTTGGCGCAAATTTATGCGGGCCTGCATAGTCTAACAGTAGAAACGGGCTGAGGTGCTCACCAAAATCCGTATAGGAAAACAGAGAGCGTACAGGAAAACCATCACCTACCCAGTGTCCACGCTCATTTCCATAACGACCAAGAATTTTCTTCTGCATGACTTTTGTCCTGTCTGAAGCAAGAGCGCTTTATGCGCCTTTTGTTGACACGAAACATGCGCTCTTCTTATCGTCGCATAAAGATTCCTAAATAAAACATTGCGTTTCATAGGTGGGACGATGAGAGACCTGAATGACTTTGGATATTTTGTACAGGTTGTAAAATATGGTGGATTTTCAGCGGCGGCTCGTGCAACTGGCCTACAAAAATCTCTCCTCAGCCGCCGTATCCGCCTTCTTGAAGAGCGCCTGCATACGCGCCTGATCCAACGCTCCTCACGCCATTTCAGCGTTACGGAAACAGGACACCGATTTTATGAACACTGTATTGCCATGTTGGAAAAAGCAGATACGGCAGAACGATCTGTAGCCCAGCTTCAAACCGAACCCTGTGGGCTTGTGCGCTTAAGCTGCCCTGTAGCTTTGCTGAATTTTCAGTTTGGTGCCTTACTTGCCCGCTTTATCATGCTGTATCCAGCCGTAACGCTACAACTTGAAAGCACCAACCGGCGCGTAGATGTCCTGAAAGAAGGTATGGACCTTGCAATACGCGTGCGGTTTCCGCCCATTGCTTCATCAGATCTTGTTATGCGCACGCTTGATACCAGTACGCAGTGTTTGATTGCAGCACCAACCCTTGTGCCGCACCCACTATCTTCCCCGGCAGATTTAAACGCCTTTCCCAGCTTGGATTTTCATACCACACCGGGTTCACACTCATGGTTACTGGAAAATCAGGAAGGACAAACAGCCACCATTTTTCATGAACCACGATTGGCAACAGACGATATGGCTGTGCTGCGCGAAGCTGCCCTTGTAGGTGCTGGTATTGTGCAAATGCCCACCATGATGGTTTGGCAAGATATTGAGGCAGGTCACCTGATGCGCGTTCTTCCAGACTGGCATCCGCAAGCTGGTATTATTCACGCTGTGTTTCCATCTCGTCGCGGGCTTGTTCCCGCTGTTCGCGCTTTGCTAGATTTTCTGGCGAAAGAATGCCGTGCCCAACGTAACTTGGCCACAGAAATTTTTAAAATACCCTCTGCATAAAAAAGTATATCTACAAAACAGACCTCTCAGTTCTTATAATCTGATTAGCAGAAAACAAAATCATTTTTCAGATGCTCAAAAACGGAAACCTTACTTGCCGGGAACGTTGTATCTAAACGCCCTACACCAATCAGGCAGACACTCAAAAATTCTGTCATTTTTGGTGCGGCTTGTTTCCACAGTCATATGTATGAGGTTTGTTATGGCCGAAAAGAAAAACAAAGACAGCAAAAAACAAGCTCAAGATAAAAAACTTGATGAAGCTTTAGATGAAAGCTTTCCTGCAAGTGACCCACCGTCCAGAAGTGGTTTTACCGGAGATAGAGAACCACCTGAAAAACCCACTAAAAAACCCAAAAAATAAATATGTTTGTTTTTAACGCGCCTTGTAAAATGGCACTCTCTTTAAGTGAAAAATCTTAAAGAGAGTGTTTCCCATCTCCTATCTTTTACCGTTTGCGAACTATTCCTGCCCGACGATTCCGAGTTTTGTAACGCCGAGGCGCTGTGCGTCGGCCATGACATGGATGACGGTTTTGTAGTCTGCCAGACGGTTGGGTTGGAGATGGAATTCTGACTGGCTGGCCATTCCACATCAACGAGCTATCAAAGTCCACAATCAACGTCACCACAGGAGTTTCTTCCGTGCTAGGCGGTGGTGGAGGTAGCGACTGAGGGGGAAGCAGCATGACTTTCCAGATTTTCGAAATGTTCTGAAATATTCTACATTATGATCTCGCTGTTTTTGTGCTGGCTTGGATTATCTGTTTGAACAACCCAAGGTATATCAGTCGTGATTCTAAAATATTAAATGTGAACACATCCCCTTTTTTAGAAATTCAAAGGGGTTTTCACATAATACACCCCACTGCTGAACCCATACGAAAAATAGGACGCATATTTGGCAAAACCTTGCTGAGTATTGGCAATAGAGCTTGGCACGCAAATAGATGAAACCGTATATTGTGGCAGAAGTTGAAGGCACTTCTAACACTTCAGGATACTGTTGCTACTGGCATTGGTTTTACTATTCTGCCTTGGTCTGTTGCCAGCAAAGTGATTGTTCTAGGCAAATCCCGCGTGTATGAACTCTGTTGCTGTTAGAAATATTCTTATTGAATTGGCCAAAAGCATGGTGATGTCGCAAAAGCAGATATTCACATTAAGCTTGCATTGCCTGTCTTTTGCTTTGGCTATAGGCCAACCATGATACACTTAAATCTATTCCTGTCATGGATCGACAGCCAATAAACACGGAACTGCCCGATGCCCTCTTCCTTCTCTTCCATGTTTCATGCAGCGCAGGCACTTGCTGATAACCGCACAACAGCCCGCAAACTGGTAGAAAATGCTTTAGACAACATTGCAGAACCTCATGGAGAAGGAGCGCGCACCTTCGTATCTGTGCATGCTACGGCTGCGCGCAGGCAAGCCGATGCCATAGATAGATTGCGGTGTCAGGGACAAGCGCCATCTCCTTTAGCTGGGCTCCCCATCTCTGTTAAGGATCTCTTTGATGAAGCTGGTTCCATTACCAGAGCTGGCTCCATGGTGTTAGCAGATGCCCCGCCTGCAAGCATGGACGCGCCTGCTATTGAACGCCTGAAGCAAGCAGGACTTATTAGTATTGGCAGAACGACCATGACCGAATTTGCTTTCTCGGGCATTGGCATCAATCCGCATTTTGGCACTCCGGCCAATCCATGGCACAGGCAAGAAAAACACATTCCCGGAGGATCTTCTTCTGGATCTGCCATTTCGGTCTCAGACAACATGGCATTTGTAGGCATTGGCAGCGATACAGGCGGCTCCTGTCGTATTCCAGCAGCACTTACCGGCCTTGTTGGCTTTAAGCCCACTGCACGCCGCATTTCTACCAAAGGTACAGTTCCTCTTTCTTCTACTTTGGATTCCATTGGAAGTATTGGCCGCACCGTAAAGTGCTGTTGGGCTACAGATAGCCTGATGGCAACCGGAACACTTCGTATACAGGATGCTCCAACCGGACGAGAAGGCAGCACACTTCGCCTAGGTATTCTTAGCACTTCTGTTATGGAAGATATGGATGACACAGTTGCCCATACATGGGAAAATTGTTTACGCAGACTTTCCAAAAACGGCGTTATGCTGGAAACATTTACCTGCCCACCCCTTAAAGAAATTCCTCAAGCCAACAGCAAGGGAGGGTTTCCCGCTGCTGAATCTCTTGCTTGGCATCAACCTTTGCTAGAAAGGCACCGTAGCGTTTACGATCCTTTTGTATTGCAACGTATTCTACGAGGTTACGAGCAGAATGCTGTGGATTACATTTCTTTACGGCAAAGCAGAACCAAATTAATCCAACAGGCAGCAGATATCATGAACCATTATGATGCTGTTATTTTGCCAACCGTGCCCATTATCGCTCCCAAAATTAGCGATATGCATGATAACACTCGTTATGTGGCAACCAACCTGCTCTTATTGCGCAATACCACTATCGCCAATTTTCTTGATTTATGCGCCATCAGCTTGCCGTGTCATCAGATGGGTGAAGCACCGGTAGGGCTCATGATTATGGGCCGTCATGCGGAAGATCATATTCTTTTCCGTATCGCTGCACAGATCGAACATATTCTGGCCTCCTAAGAACTACTCATACAATAATTAGGAAGCCAAATGGGCAGACAGTCTGCCTGCTTTTTGTAAAGCAGCTACCGAAGAATTATTCATAAAATTCTGAGAACTGTATCAGGCCGGAGTTCTCGGCCTGATATCGTAAGATTTCTGCACAAGAGCCGCGCGCTCACCAAGCCCATCGGTAACTTTCTAATTCCATGCAACCTTTTGCTGCCAATCAAATTACAACTTCATGACCAAATCCTGTGCTTGCACCTATTATAAGTATTGTTGTCATCACTTTTATCTCTTTGCAATTCAGATATAGATCAGACAACAACCGCTCCTGCAATTACGGTATTGAAGGCCCTATACATGATGAAGGCATTAATACTCTACAATGGCGGCAATGATGAAATATGCTGGCAACCCTTCTGTTCTCTCAATGCACTTCCATGCTGCTGGCCGGAGATGGATTTAGCCTTACACAGAATGGAAACAACAATGCTTATGGGAAGAGTGTACAAAACGTTATCATCCCCGTTAACAAAGTCCATCAGTTCTGTTTCGCGCTAAATGGACAAAGCCTGTTCCTATCCTTCCCCAAAATATACGGCCCTTACAAGAAAAGGTTCTTCCATAATGCCGTGATAATGCTTTGCTGCACATATATCCGCTATTTGCTATAATGTGGTTATGACCCAGAAGAGCCCACGCAAAACCATATCTGACAGGAGAAAGCCTCCCTCTCCACGCCAACAAAATTGGAAAACAATTTTGCCTGTTATGGGAATTATCTTTGCTTTGCTTATCGCAGCAACAGGGCTGCGGGCAGTCCTAACATCACATTCCCATACCCAAATTGGTGGGCCTTATGCCCTGACTGATGAAAACGGGCACGTAGTCTCACAAACTGATTTTCAAGGCCGTTATACGCTCATCTACTTTGGTTACACACATTGCGTAGATGTTTGTCCCCTGACACTTGCAACCGTATCGGCTGCACTGGAGGAGCTCGGGCCGCTCGGGCAGAATATTACACCCGTTTTCATCTCGGTTGACCCCGCACGAGATACACCGGCTGTTGTAAAAGAATATATACAACGTTTTTCACCACGTATTGTGGGTCTAACCGGAACCGAAGCACAACTTCAGCCTATAATGGCTGCATTTCATGTCTCCGCACGGTATCGTACAAGTAATGGGGCGGGCTATCTTATGGATCATAGTTCGCTCTTGTATCTGATGGACGGCCAGAACCACCTGGCTGGCATGATACCGGTAGATTCCAGCGCCCATCACATTGCACTTGAACTTAAACAGCTTTTGCCACCGCCCAAAAACCATCCATCGTAAAAGTTTATCAGCCCTTCATCAAAACCGGATACGCACACCACCAAAATACGCTCTGGGTGAGCCTGCATAAATAGAACCAGTACTATTCATGAGCATACGCGCCGTTGCCTGCTGTCCGTTGCTCTGCAAACTGTCACTGATGTTGGTCGCCCCTGCAATATAAGTTTGGTTTGCAACATTCTGCACTTCGAAATACCAGTGTAACCGATGTGCCCACCCAAGCCGTGTTGGCGGATTATAATGCACTTCCAGATTCAACAATGCGTAACCGGGAGCTTTCAAACGATTGGCATTATCCAGCCAGTAGGAATCCCGCCAAGTCACCTCAGCGTAACCACCAAGCCCTTCCAAGGCACCATCAGGCTGATCGTACAAAAAACGTGCATTAAGAAAATTGGGAATCACGCCCGGAATATAATTTCCTTTACGACTGAAACTGCGTGAGACGGTACTATTTGAAAGAACCTCAGTGTAATTTGTATAAACCTGATTATCATAAGTATAACTAAGCTTTATACGTCCTCCCGGTAGCATTGTAGGAAGCGGCTTCCACTCCACCCCCAAAACAATCCCCCGATGCTGGGATGCTGGCGCATTAAACGTATAGGACCCCACGGTATTCACACCGGCAGACTGGCTAACAAGTTCATTATTATAAAATTCGTAAAAACCCGTTGCCTGAATAGTCATGTTGGAAGATGGATGCCAATCGGCACCAAGATCAATACCAACACTTGTCTGGCTTTTCAGTTGTGTATTGTTACCATATTGCCCCTGCGGCGTAATGAATAGATTTGAAGATGACGGTGTTCCATAGGCAGTGCCAACACGGGTATGAAACGTCCATTTTTTTGATGGTGTGTAAATCAATGCTCCTTCGGGAGCTAAATTGAAGTAGAAGCGATTGGCCGTAATATAGCGCTGATCCCGGCCTGTGGCAGAATAACTGTAAAGCATCTCGGTAGCCCCAATATCCGAGTATGTTCCCCCAAGCCCCACCACTACGTGCCAGTTGGGGGCAAAATGCCAGTCCTCCTGAAACCGCGCACCTAAATTCCACTGGTGCCCATAGGATTCCGAACTCATTGCACCACGAGTGGCCCCACCAAGCGGCATGATATTGTAAGTCTGAGAGCCAAAGTCGAGATAATCAAAACTGATCCCACCAAAAGTTTCCAGTGATTTACCACCAAGACGTGCATGGTTCGTTATATCGCTGCTGGCATTGTAGGAATTGTACGGGCCAACATACGCTACTGGCGATGTCGGCTGATCAATATGGCGTTGATCATAGGTAAACTGGTTACGCCAGATTGTGCGCGCATTGAAATCATGTTCCCAACGCAAGCCAACAACTGTGCGGCGGTCAAAACGGCCCAAACCAGCAGCTTCTGGGCTCATGGCTTCCTTTGTTCCGTAACGACCATTCACCAACAGATTAACGGATGCACATCCTGTTGCTGCATTTACAGCATTATAACATCCCTGCTGGTAGGGATTGGCCCGATACTGGTTAAGCGATAGCCGCACGGGTAAAAAAGCATCCGTAACGTTGTTTACAAATTTCAAGATAAGCCGATCTGATGATGTGAGGTTAACACGCAACCGCACGTTTTCTGTTGAAGTGTTGTAACGGCTATTGGCAATAAACCCATTTCCCCGCACATCACTCCCAAAGATCATGAGATCATAATGTTTATTACCAAGCCCCAACGTTGCGTAATTATTGAACATTCCGAAGCTACCAAAATCCGAACCCACCTCAAGGCCATGAATATCGGCTCCTTTTCGGGTACGAAAATTGATCGCACCGTTAATGGCATAATTGCCGTAGAGAGTTGATGCCGGGCCTTCAAAAACATCCACACCCGCATAAGCATGTGGATCGATGAGATCGGCACGAGCGGTCCCATCAGGCTGTGTCATCGGGAAGCCATCTTCCAGCACCTGTAGGTTTTTTAACCCGTAAGACTGACGGTCTCCCGAACCTCTTACAGAAACCACTGTATCCCGTGGGCCATTCCCTTGCGTGAAGCTCACGCCGGGAATGGTCACAACCATATCCGCAACACTTTGCCCGACCTGATTACCAAAGTTGCCGCGATCAGAATGGTACGTTGTTTGCCCTGCGGGATGCGTTGTTGCGGAAGTGCGGCTATTTCCCTTTACCGTAACCTGTTCAGTTTTTGCCTGCTTCCCCATCGGGGATACGAGCTTACCATGCTGTATTTGAGAACGTGCATGGGCCATCTGAGCTGCGGAAAAAAGAGTGACAGCCACCATCACTCCGGAAAACCGAAGAGGGGTGCCATAAACATGAAACATGATTCTGAACCTGAATAAACAACACGAAAAGCCCGCGTGCCAAAACACGCGAGCAGCCCTGTAATTTCAGGTCAGACGGGAGGTCCTTGCGGACAGAGAGACGTACGTTTTGGCGTAGGCGGCCCACGGATAGGTGCAAACATCCATGTTCGGCACACACATTCAGCAATCAACCCAGCAAAAATACAGAACGCAACACTGAGTAAAAAAAGCTCAAGCACTTCAGAAAGAAGAAAACTATCGTCCTGCGAATCTGTCGTGTGGTGATGCTGTCCATCAGGATCAGAAAGCGGTTTCTGATCATCGCAAAGAATACTCAGTTTTATCAGATCTTTGAGTGGATCTTCAACCAAAGCGACCGGGGAAACAACTCCACCAAATGTCAGCCGCGCGACCAGAGCAAGCAGCACCAGTGGCCAAAAGACCACTGACTGAAGCAAGCTGTGAGAGCGAGTTAACATCCATAATGACTACCGTAGATTACTCTGATTCACCAGATCAGATTTACCAACGCTTTTGTCTCGGTGGTATGAATCCTGGGGCCGTGGGTTCGAATCCCGCCGCGGACACCATTATGTATTATTCTAGTGATTTAGACGCCTGTTGAGGC
>NZ_VHOP01000052.1:0-30065 GCF_008704325.1 Acetobacter sp. DmW_125128
TATCGCCATTCCCTCAATCAACGCAGAAGAAATAGAATCATACAGAAGACCTCAAAACCAGGGGGTTTTTAGAACCCTCCAGGTATAAAAACAGACTTATACCCACCAAAATAATTCATGAATTCATAATAAGTTGGAGAGAACGTTACCAGTAACTGAGAAAGGCTGGGCACCATAAAATTATCTGCATTCTCCCACCCTGTTGCACGGTTAAGCAGCGGATGCAGATACACGTATTCTGAATACACAGGAATGGCGGCTATGCCTGCCAATAACAAAGGCACACAACGCCGGAACAGAAGCTTTATGGGATCTCCATATGCCAGATCCACACAACTAAAGCCTGCCACAACAGCCAGATAACCAATAAACCCATGCGGCCAGCCAGAGGCCAGAAGCACAAGTGTTGCAGCAAAATTAGCTATAACTGCCCCTGTGGTCATACGTTGGCGCAATTGGCAATACGTTGCAATGGCCAGCAAAGACCACGCATGCCCATTAGCAGCGTTCCACCATGGCCCAGCATATTGATATAAAAATACTGGGTTGATTGCGATTGAAAACCCAAGCAACAAAGAAATATCGCGCGATATTTCCAAGCTGCGACCTATAATATAACCGGAAATGCAGCAGATAAAAACGTTACACAAAGCATAAAACCACCCCGTAATAAGCGGATTGGTTGTAAGGCACGTTACCAAAGATGCCAGAATATTCTGCGGCGCAAAAATACCACGCTGCAATTCTACCATTGCGTTATCACCAATAAAAATATTCTTGGTGATGAACGGAATTTCTCCAGATAACCATGTCTGCCCATACTGGCGCAGAAACCCCAGATACTCGTTCTGGGCATCATCTATGGTAAAAAAGGACGGAAAGCGAACCTCGCATATCCCCACCACAAAGCACGACACCAGTAAAGCGTAAAAAACAGCTAAAAAACCGTTTTTTACGAAACTATTGTTTCTTGACATATCAGACCAAAAAAAATGGAATACCTTTCTCTTTTTCAACAGAAAGCGCCAAAATTATCAATAAAAACTAAATAAATTTTACGAAACCGCATAAAAAACACCCATACAAATATATTGCATGGGTGTTTCATAAAATATTACAGAAAATTACTATCAGGTAGGATCAACAAAAAACGCAGGAAGTGAAAGTTCCGAAGCCTGCAATGCCGTGTCGATCACATCGCACGCAGCCAGCGCTTCCTTGATGGTAACATCCATATCCAGATAACGGTACGTGCCCAAACGCCCCATAAAGGACACGCCTTTTTCTGCACGTGCCAGCTCGATATAGCTTTCGAGCATCTTCTTTTCGTTTACCAACCGGATCGGGTAGTAAGGAATATCGTTTTCACCCGCCAGACGACTGTATTCACGGAAACAAACCGTTTTGGAGAACTTGTCCTGTTCCCACGGGGCAAAGTGTTTGTGTTCAGAAATACGCGTATAAGGCACTTCTTCATTACAGTAGTTGATAACCGCGGTGCCCTGATGATCGCCATCATCTACAAAGCGTTCAAAATCCAGCGTTCTGTACCCTAGGCGGCCCAGACGGAAACCAAAATACCGATCAATCGGCCCCGTATAGAATACGTGCTGAAAATCTTCTTTCAGGCTTTCAAAAGAACTGCCCAACCGGACATCAATGCCTTCAACGTTCAGGATATTCTGCACAATGGCAGTATAACCTTCTTCTGGCATGCCCTGATACGGATGGTTGAAGTAGTTATCATCATAATTGAAGCGCAAAGGCAGGCGCTTGAGAATGGAAGCCGGAAGCTGCGTAGGCTCTAGCCCCCACTGTTTGCGCGTATATCCATAAAAAAATGCCCGATACAGATCCGGGCCAATCATGCTCAGTGCCTGTTCTTCAAAGGACTGAGGGTTAGTAATGCTTTTATCCGCTTTGCTTTCAATAAAAGCACGCGCTTCCTTCGGCCCCATTGTAGTACCGAAGAACTGGTTAATGGTCAGCAGGTTAACAGGCAGCGTATAGACGTGCTCGTTAGAAATGGCTTTCACACGGTTTACATAAGGCTTGAACGTGCCAAATTTCTGCACGTAAGCCCATGTACGCTCATCTGCGGTGTGGAAAATATGAGGCCCATATTTATGCACCATAACACCGGTTTCAGCATCACGCTCCGTGTAACAATTCCCACCAATATGGGAGCGTTCATCCACGACCACCACTTTATGACCGCGCTCTGCCAGATGACGGGCAATAACGGCACCACTAAATCCAGCGCCCACAACACAGAAGGTCATACGTTTTACAGCCTTTTTTCTCAGTGTTTCCGCACGGAATGCCGCTTAGCCTTACCGCGCTCTGTTCTATTGCTCTTTGATAAACAATCTACTGAACAGAGGCCAGACCGCAGCATATGAATAGAGGCGAAAGAATGATAAATAACTTTAATCATTCTTGATCTGTGCACGATAAACATTTTGCCAGAACGCTTTACTTGTCAGCGTTGGCAGGTTTTTACGGTAAGAACGCCTGATGGCAGGAGCCTGCAAAATAAAAGAGAGATTTGTTTTTACAAATACACCCACAAGGCTAAAAAATCGCGGTCTGTTGATTTCAGTCTCAAAAATATCCAGACTTTCATATTTGCGATAAATAATCTGCCGGTGACGGAAAATAAGCCCCAACAAACCGCTCGTATATTCCCCAACATATGCTGGCGTTTCCTGTAAACACCATTGCGGCAACAGGTGCCCGTTTAGGCTTAAAAGCCTGATATATTTCCGTATGCGTGTTTCTGGCTTGCCTTCATAATGGAAAGGCACTGATTGAAAATATGCTGGTTCTTTACATTGCACAGCTTCTTTTTGGATACGCTTGGCAAGGGGCATAAAATCCAGATTTTGCCGCCAGAAATCAGCCCCTTGGCTTACATCTTGAAATGCCAGCAAAATAGCCTGCGCACTTTGATACCTGCATGACAATGCACACCATAAAAAAGCGAGCCCCATCATTTTTACAGCCGGTAATGCGCGCCCTTGCCCCACCATAAGGTAGATAGCCAAGGATGCCCGCATACCCAAGTAACGGGTAAAAGCACTTTCCTTGCTCAAAAAGTGTTCAGAAAAACAGGCAATGCCATTTACCGTAACAATATTAAAACGGTTCATCAGGCCAAAAAGCGCATCATCTCCTCTCACAAAAAAGGGAAATGGATAGGCTGATACGGCATCTAGCCTGAACGCAAAAAACCACCATCCACCATAAACGGGCTTGCCTGTATCCTGCTCCAGATTCAGCAGATTTTCTATAGGCCTAACGTCTTCACCTTTATGTAAAGGACGAAACACCCCCTCAGAGAATTCAGCACCTTTTTCCTGCACACTCCATGGCTTTTGATCGTCCAGCAAGGTACCTGCCAAGCCGATGCGCCTATCTACACTGTAAGCCAACATAGCGTAGCAACGCCGTATAGCTTCAACCTCGCAGGAAATATCATCATCCATGAACAGACAGTGGGTAAAGGTGCCTTGCTCATGCAGATATAAAAGGCCGCGCGCAAAACCACCGCTGCCGCCGTAATTATGGTTTTTGATAACCTTGGCCCCCGGCACCTCCGCCGGATCAAGGTTGGCTGAATTATCTATAACAATAAAATGGATCACATCCTGATAGGCAGGATCTTGCAAAAGCGCCTTTTGCACCCGCTGGATGGAATGACGTACATATTGTTGCCGATTAAAATGCGTGATGACAACACCCAACTGAGGCACCTGCACCATGGGCGAGGATGTTGCAAAATATACGGCCTCTACCGTGCACTCTGACTGAGCCGTTACACTACAATACAGCAGGCCTTCAGATAATGTAGGCCACGCTGATATTTCCTCTGCGCAGCGTATTTCGCCCTCAATTTCTTTGCTCCAAAGAGGTGTGACAACATCTGCCTTGGAACGATGAAAAAGCGTTACCTCACCTTGCCCGCGTATATGCAAGCTCAACAGCAGGCGACTTACACCACCAGCCTGTTTCCACTTTTTTACGGAAAACGCATTGTAAAATGTATCAAAAGTAAATGCCTGCCCCATCTTTAGCCGAAAGGCTGAGGAAGATGTATCAGCCACACGCTCTGGCAGCGCAGGACGTGCGTACATTGCATCGCATTGCTCCAGCCCTTCAGTTGGCAAGATAAGACGATGCAAAACCGTAAGCATGGCAGCACTTTCAAACGGAGCGTGAAAAGACACATCCGGCTTTAGCGCACACAAACGCCTACTGCACCCTGTATTTTAGGAAAAAATTGGCGCGCCCTGCTGGATTCGAACCAGCGACCCACAGCTTAGAAGGCTGTTGCTCTATCCAACTGAGCTAAGGGCGCTTTACGCCCTACGCATAATAGGGAAAAGCAAGAAAATCAATGCGTCCAGTTTTGGATGCGATCATAACGGAAGTTATCTGCATATACTTTGGGGCGACGCATACGCGGTGCTGTTTCTTCCACCACATACGCAATGTGTTCGCGTTGCGCATAAGCTTCCGCAGCTTCACGACTATCAAAATACAAATGTATTTGAGATTGTGGATCTGCACTACCGCTCCACCCCATAAGGGCGCTCTGCTTACGTGGAGCAGATTGACCGTATTCAAAAACCCACTCTCTAGTGCCAGCCAAACCTGACTGACCAGCAGGCTTTGACTGCCTATAAATACGCGCTGGCATGATATTGCCTCCCGCTTTATTTATGGTCGGGGCGCCCGGACTCGAACCGGGGGCCTCGTGTACCCAAAACACGCGCGCTACCAGGCTGCGCCACGCCCCGAACTGAGCGCTTGTTTAAGCGCCTATTCGGAGTATGGCAACCCTCTGATGATAAAAAATCAGTCAACCATGCTTTTTTTGCTTTTTGCCAGCGGTGGCACAAACAAAGGCGCCGTATCCCACGGAAACAAAACCCAGGTATCCTGCGGCACTTCTGTAATAAACAGATCTGTCAGTTCCTTGCCCGCAGGCTTGGCATACAGGCATGCAAAATAAGCTTTGGGCAGTTTTTCACGCACCACACGCGCCGTCACACCAGAATCAACCAGATCATCAATAATCAGGAAACCTTCTCCATCACCGGCGGCAACGGGCTCCTTAATAATCTGGGGCTTGCCCATATTTTCTTCATCATACGTCACGACAGAAATGGTTTCTATCAGACGGCACCCTAGTTCACGCGCGGCAATAGCTGCGGGAATCAACCCTCCGCGTGTTACCGCCACAATGCCTTTAATGGGCATTTTAGGCATCAGCGCCTCTGCTAACGCACGTGCATCACGATGCAACTGATCCCATGTTACCGTGGCATAATTCACAGCCATTCAAGCGTTCCCTTTTCCATCCATTCTGCAAACAATGCTTCTGTCGTGCCGTCGGGTCATTACATGACTGTTTGCCACAAAATCTCGGCGGCTCGGCTCCAACCTATGGGCCGAAAACGTGTCTTTATCTGTTGCTCCATAGCTGCCAGGCGCTGCGGCTGATCCAGAACGTTACGTACAAGTTCCAATGCCTGCGATGCGTTATCAGGGTCAAACATTTCTGTCAGCCCCATCCCTGCTTCTGGCAGGGAAGACGCAGCAGACGTCAAGCAGGGCTTTCCCCAATGTAGGCTTTCTGTCACCGGTAGGCCCCAGCCTTCATAAAATGAAGGAAAAATTGTAAACCGCGCCTGCTTATAAAGCTGTGCCATACAGCTATCAGATGGTCGATCTACCCACACAACGTGCCCATTCAGCCACGCGCTATTTTCAAGCTGCTGCAACAGATCGTCCACCAGCCATCCCCGCCCGCCAGCAATCACCAGCTTCGGTACGGTATTGGCTGGCCGTTCCTGCAACAACCGCCGCCATACTCTTACTAAAAGCGCGTGATTTTTACGCACTTCCAACGTGCCAGCACATAAAACATAAGGCCCCAACTGCTTTATGTGCTCTTGAACAGAAGGAGGGGCGCTTGCCGGATCTGCCTTAGAAAACCCGCACCCCATAGGCACTACAATAACAGGAACAGAAAGCAGCGTGCCGCTGCGTTGTGCATAAGACAACACATCTTTCTGGGTAGATTCGGAATTCGCAAAAATAACATCGCATTCCGGCACAACCTGTTCATACCAACGCCGAAATACAGCAGGCAAACCGGGCTGGCACCATTCTGGCCACAAAAGCGGCACCAGATCATGCACCAAAACCCCAATACGCATGCCGTATTGCTGCCGACACTGCCGCAACAATTTTTGATACATGGCATGAGACCATGATGCCCCCAGCGAAAGCAGGATATCCCCCTTTTGAGGAGAAAAAGCCTGTTCCTGTGCACTAAAATCATCTTTTTTGTGCAAATTATGAGACGCCAGTTCCCATAAGCCGCGCACAAGCATTCCTCCTGCCTGCATCGCACTCTGGGTATTTCTGATCAGCTTACCAGCAGGAACGCGCACAGAAACTGGCACATGCTGCCCACATTTTTGAAGCAAACTTTGGTTTGTAAGGTGTGAAGTAGAAAGGCTGCGTATCTGCATGCTTTCTGGTTGCCCAGCCCCCTGCCCACTCAGGACTTGCCAAACCGCCTGCACCTGCGCCCAAGACACCACCACAAAGCCTGTACCCTGAATAGTGTGCCGCACAAAACCAATGTGGCCAGCCGTACGCGGATCAACCATAAAAGCTGCACAAATTTCCAGCACAACGCGTTGAATACCCGTAAGCCGTGCACCTGCTTGTGCAAAGGCAAACAGATCTTCCACATCCATCCAGATACGCTTCATGATGGCCTTCCTTTTTTCTATCCGCACGATCTGGATAAAACATATTCTGCATCTGCAAGAAAACGTGGCAGACGCGCTTTTCCATGATTATAGAGGGTTGCATGACAAGTCATGCTGTTACTCCCCTCCCTCCTCTTGTGCTGGATCATCCGCTTATCAAGCACAAATTGACCCATTTGCGACGCGCAGAAACCTCTACTGCCGGTTTTCGTCGGCTTGTGCGCGAACTAAGCTTGCTGATGTGCTACGAAGCCACCCGCGAGTTGCCATTAGAGCCAGTAGAAATCCAAACGCCTCTGGAACCCATGATGGGTGAACAACTGACTGGGCCAGATGTGTGCTTTATTTCCATCCTGCGTGCTGGCAATGGGCTTTTAGATGGCATGCTGGACTTAGTGCCATTTGCACCGGTTGGCCATATTGGTTTGTACCGTGACCCCGAAACACTGGAAGCTGTAGAATATTATCTTAAGCTTCCCTCTCAGGTTTCTTCCCGCCGCTGTATTGTTGTTGATCCCATGTTGGCTACCGGGCACAGCGCGGCAGCCGCCATTACGCGGTTGAAGGAAAAAGGAGCACGCAAGCTACTGTTTACCTGCCTGCTTTCTACCCCAGAAGGCATTGCCTGCTTGCAAAAAGCGCATCCAGACGTGCAGATTATGACATGTTCTATTGATCGCGGTTTGGATGAACACAGTTACATCGTTCCCGGCTTGGGTGATGCTGGTGATCGCCTTTTTGGCACACGTTAAGCGCTTGCCCCTTGGCATGCATTTTTGTGGATACGTGATATGAAATTGAAATCCGCTACCGTTCTTGCTGGCCTTCTGCTTGCTCTTACTGCCTGCCATGAAAAGCCAGCATCAGACAGCAGCCCCTTGTTCCATGACAAGGCGCACCAGAAGGCCCCTCCGCCCATTATTGAAGATGAAGATGAAAACCCCCATGGTGGCCCTGCCTTAGATGAAAATGATGGCTACCGCCCAGACTCATCTAAAGCAAGCGGGCCTTACATGGGAACGGGGGCTGGCGGCTCACCGTAATATCTCAACGGTTACATTACACTTTTCATAAAGCCCTATTCCTGCAACTTCTGTGTCTTACTGGAATAGGGCTTTCATTTAGTACCAAACTTACTCATCAATTTCTGGAACACTGCCAATACGTTCCAAAAATTCTGGTTCTCCATAATCACCGGCTTCTTCATCCACCTGCATACGCACTACCAGTGCTCCGGCCACAGAAAGAACGCCTGCTCGCACCTTTTCTATCCGGCGATGCGCATCTTCCAGATTACGGCACAGAATGGCAGATCCACCTTCTAACTTCGTGCCCCGCCAAACAAATGGCTGAAAAACGATATGTTCAGACAAAGACATGAGATCCTCCTCAGCTTTTTCTGTTCTATATTTGTTCACATAAAAATTGCAAGCGCAATTAAAATAGGTTCCATAAAAAAAAAGCCGTGGCCCTTACTCTAGGCCACGGCTTTCTAAGTATTGCGCTGCTGTATGGCGTTACGGACGCCCAACAGACAGATACGAAAAACCAGATTCACGCATAACAGCAGGATCAAAAATATTGCGCAAATCTACAATAATTTTATTTCGCATACGTTGCGCCAAAGCATCTGGTGAAATGGATCGGAACTGCTCCCACTCTGTTAAAACTACCAAAACGTCAGCATCCTGTGCGGTTGCCAACGCATTTTCACAGTATGTTGTTTCTGGTGGCAAAAGGGATTTGGCGGCATCCATGCCAACCGGATCATAAGCCTGCAAGCGTGCCCCGCCCTCAGCCAAACGGTGCAAAATGGGAATGGAGGCTGATTCCCGCATATCATCTGTTTCAGGCTTGAAGGTCAGGCCCAGTACAGCCACAGTCTTATTGTTTACCGAACCACCACACGCCGCAATAATGCGGCCCGCCATGGCAGCTTTACGGGCCTCATTCACTTGCACTGTGGTTTCTACTAAACGACACCCGCTTTGGGCTTCCTGCGCGATGCGAGAAAGAGCCAACGTATCTTTGGGGAAGCAGGAACCACCATAACCGGGGCCAGCATTTAAAAAGCGGCTGCCAATACGATCATCCAGCCCCATTCCGTAAGCCAACTCTTGCACGTTGGCCCCTAATTTTTCACACAGATCGGCCATTTCATTAATGAAGGAAATCTTCATGGCCAAAAAGGAGTTGGACGCATATTTGGTCAGCTCTGCCGTTTCCAGACCGGTAAAGACCAATGGTGCATCAATTTTCTTCAGCGGCTTATAAACCCGCTGCATAACAGCTTCGGCACGGCGTGCGCGTTCTGGCTGTTTTTGATCCAACCCGATAATAACCCGATCTGGGCGCATACAATCATCAATAGCGCTGCCCTCACGCAGGAACTCAGGATTGGAGGCTACATCAAAATCCAGATCCGGGCGGGTGGCGCGAATAATTTCAGCTATTCTACGGCTACTGCCCACTGGCACTGTAGATTTGGTGACAATAACGGCATAGCCGGTAAGAGCTTGTGCAATCTGCCGGGCCGCTGCGTGTACATATTGCAGATCTGCTGCACCATCCCCATTCCGTGGCGGCGTGCCCACGGCAATAAAAACAGCCTCTGCGCCAGCAACAGCCTGTGCAATATCATCCCCAAAAGTCAGGCGTCCGGCACGTGCATTGGTTTCAACCAACACATCCAAGCCCGGTTCATAAATAGGGATACGACCTTCGCGCAAAGCAGAAAGGCGGTCTGGATTTGTTTCCACCACAGCAACATGCAGCCCAAATTCAGCAAAACATGCGCCGGAAACCAGTCCAACATATCCGCCACCAATCATGGCTATACGCACGAGCAACTCTCCCATCCTGCCATAAGGTCACACCCTGCTTTATGTACAAATATCAGGGGAACTCAACAGCGGCATCAATGCCCTGTGCAGCGAACATACGCAATGTGAAAAGGTAAATATTGGTTTTTGTCTGTTACTTTACCCCGTTTACACCCCGAAAAATGAAAGGTATGCGCCTATACGCCAAGCTGAGCCTTCACATTTACGCTCACCAAATATTCGCCTAGCGCAAGTCAATTTAATATGTCACTATCGAAACGGAATAGACGGACATTTAATGGAGTAAAGAGCGCATGAAACTGGTTACTGCGATTATCAAGCCTTTCAAACTTGATGACGTGCGCGAAGCTCTGGCCCCTTTAGGTATTCAGGGGTTAACAGTTTCTGAAGTGAAGGGCTTTGGTCGGCAACGCGGCCAGACCGAGATTTATCGTGGTGCAGAATATCGCATCAGTTTTCTGCCCAAGATCAAGGTTGAAATTGTTATCAAAGATGACATGGAAGACATGGTTGTGGAGGCCATTGCCACAGCAGCGCATACTGGCAAAATTGGTGATGGCAAAATTTTTGTAAGTGATATTTCACGCGCTGTGCGTATTCGCACCAAAGAATCTGGCGAAAGTGCTCTGTAAGCAAGTTTTCACGCGCTACGTTACTTTAAAAATACATTACTGAAGGAAAATATATTCCCTTCAGTAATGTCCTTTTGCTTCCAATCAAATAATATAATCAATTGGCGGCAGTGTCTGATCCATATTCAGGGCGGGCATGCGCCCGGTATGGCGCACACCAACCTTACGGGCTGGGTTACCTACAACCGTTGTAAAGGGCGGCACGGGTTCCAGCACAATGGAACCAGCTCCAATTTTGGCACCCTCACCAATTTCAATATTCCCCAAAACCTTGGCACCGGCACCAATCAACACGCCACGCCGCACCTTAGGGTGCCTGTCTCCAGAATGCTTGCCTGTGCCACCCAGTGTGACGTTTTGCAGAATGGAAACATCATCTTCGATAATGCAGGTTTCCCCTACAACAATGCCCGTACCGTGATCGAATAAAATACGCCGACCAAGGCGCGCTGATGGGTGAATATCGACAGCAAACAACTCCGATGCGCGGCTTTGCAGATGTAACGCCAAATGCCGCCGCCCCTCTGCCCACAACCAATGCGCCACCCGATAGGTTTGAACTGCCTGATAGCCTTTAAAGAACAGAAACGGCGTTACAAAATCCGGGCAGGCGGGATCTCTTTCTCGAATCGCCAGTAGATCAGCCGCGGCGGCACATACAATATCCGGCTCTGCATCAAAGCCTTCTTTAACAAGCTCCGCCAAAGCATCGGATGCCACAGACCGATCCCCCAACTTGCGCCCGATCAACGCCGCCAGTGCAGAAGAAAAATCTGAATGACTGCGCACGCCTGTCGCCAGCAACCCTTTCACCAACGGATCATGGCAAACACAGGCCTGCTGTGTCATCTGTTGCCACAGAACATTTAGCTGAGGCGCGCAGATTGAGCTGTCTTCATCAAAATGGCTGGCTTTGACGGCAGCCTGAGCACCGTCATGCGTTGCTGCATCCATTTTTACAATCCCATAGCGTGCTTTACAAAGGCTTTACGCAGGGCGGGCAAACGGTTTACCCCCGCAATACCCACATCACGCGCAAACCTTAAAACTGGATTATTGTTACTGAACAGCCTGTCCAGCACATCGGTTGCTGCAAGCATAAGCATGTTGGCTGGGCGGCATTCTGCCTGATAACGCGCCAGCAACTCAGGCGCTCCCAGATCTTTGCCGTGATGATGTGCTGCAATCAAAATCTTGCTTAGCGCAATAATATCGCGAAAACCCAAATTAAGCCCCTGCCCGGCTATGGGATGGATACCATGCGCGGCATCTCCCACCAGAACCATGCGGGTATCCGTATAACGTTGGGCATACTGGGCAGACAGAGGGTACGTCCACCGCCGCCCCACAGGCTTGACCTGCCCTAAACGATTATTGCCCATCCGGCGCTGAAGCTGCATGGCAAACACATCGTCCGGCAATGCGGCAAAACGCTCTGCCAAGCCATCATGATCGCTCCAGACAATAGCGGACATGTAAGGGTGTTCTTCATTTCCCGGCAAAGGAAGTTGCGCAAATGGCCCTGCGGGTAGGAAATGCTCAAGCGCGCTGTTATCATGCGGGAATTCATGCGCAATGGCGCAAACAATAGCCGTTTGCCCATAAGACAAGCGCGTAAGCGGAATGCCAGCCTGAGAGCGCAAACGGCTTTTACGCCCATCAGCCGCCACAATCAGCTTTGCCTTAAAACTGCGCCCGTCATGCAGGGTTACTGTTGCCCCTTCCTTATGCCGCACAATACTGGCTTCAGCCGGGGCCAGCAGTGTAATTTCTGGCGTGGTGTGCAGGCTGGCGTTTAACGCTACACGCAAAGAGCGTGCCTCAATCATCCATCCAAATGGCTGATTGGCATCTTCCCGCGTGAACTCCAGAAATAACGGTGATGCGGGCTCACCCGGCCGCCCATCCGTTACAAGAATATCCTCAATCGGGCAGGATGGCAGAGGCAGAGCCTCCCACACACCGGCTTCTTCCAGATACGCTTTGGGGCCAGCAGCAATAGCATAGGCCCGGCCATCAAAATCTGGGTCTTCCATGGGCGGCAGATCCGCCTTGTCCACCACAGCCACTTTGACACCCGCCTGCGCCAAGTGGCACGCCAAGGTTCCCCCAACAGGCCCAGCACCAATAATGCAGACATCTACATCTGAAATGGGCATCTGCGCGTGTGCTGCCGCTGCGGGCTCAGCATGGGCTGTCTGATGCATAGGTTCGTTCCTTAGCTCATAAGCGCCACACATTTCGGGCGCATCTTCTCCAATTCAGGAACAGTCTATACACCAGCCCCCTGCTCTTGTAATGAATTTGTATCAAACAACCCAAAAAGTCATGGCATTACAGGCAGTTAGGTTCTCCTGAAAATCCACATAACACCCAGCAAATCCATAATGGCTGAAGGTGCAATCTTGCCATGCGCGAAAGTCACTAGCCCGTTTTTTTGGATTCCATCATGGTTTGCCAGCTTTTTCACGCTTCATTGAACACTCCAAGGATTATTTCCCCTGCTTGAGCATCTCGACTATCTGCTGCAGCATTATGGATATGGAATTATCACCATCATTGTCATGATGGAGAGCATGGGCCTGCCCTTACCAGCGGAAACCTGCATTATCACGGCTGCGCTTTACAGCCTTAAAACCCACCATCTGGGTATTGAGGGCATTACTGCGGCTGCGATTTTGGGGGCCATTATCGGAGATAATTTCGGTTATCTAATCGGACGCCATGTTGGGCTACCGCTTTTACAGAAACATGGCGCAAAAATTGGCCTGACGGCAGATCGCCTCCTGTTAGGGGAATATCTGTTTCACCATCATGGCGATGCCATTGTTTTCTTTGGGCGCTTTATCTCTGTTGCACGCGTGTTTGTGGCATTGCTTGCAGGAGCCTGCCAATTGCGCTGGCCGCGCTTTATGCTGTTTAATGCCCTTGGCGGCACTTGCTGGGCTGGTGGCTATGCTATTGGCACGTACATTCTGGGCAACCAGATTACCAAATTGTCCGGAACAGTTGGCACGATTGTGGGCATTATTGGTGCCGCGTGCTTTGTAGGCTGTGCTATATTCTTGAAAAAGAATGAGAAAAAGCTGATACAACGCGCATTGGCTGAAGCCAAAACTGGGCAGTTTCCTCCAGCATAATAGATACAGCCCCACCTCCTAGACCCAAACAAACCACTCAAAGAGCATTGAGCTGTAAAGAAACGCTTTATATACCTCAGTACATTTCCCTCACCAAAAACCGCTGCTATAGGCAGATGACAATGTTGTTCTTATTCAATTAAAGTGCAAAACAATGAGATGGTTTAGATCGCGTTTAATTTGTCGGCTTCTGGGCCACAAATGGTCTCCATGGCAACATGAGACTTCATGGGGCAAAGGTGATCTCTTTCTTCATCGTCACTGCACGCGCAGGGGATGTTTGGCGACTGAAAACAAACCTATCCCTTCTGCATGACATAGCAGCTGGTTATGTATATTTTCCTGTTCCTTTGGTCAGCTATGGTTCCAATAAAATATCAATATTAAAAACTTAGCTTTTGTCATCTTTCTAAAATAAATGCATTCGCTTATCATTCTCTTCAGCAATGAATAAAGAAAGTAGGCAAGAATGAAAATAGCGGACTGGATGGCACATTCTGGTGTTGCTTTTGGCACTAGCGGCGCACGAGGCCTTGTAAGCGCCATGACTGATGCCCTGTGCTTTGCCTATACAGTTGGCTATCTTAAATATCTTGCAACTCTTAATGAGTTTTCCCCCGGCACGCCTGTAGCTATTGCTGGGGATTTACGCCCCAGCACCCCACGTATTCTGCGCGCCTGTGCCGCAGCAATTACATGGATGCACGGTAAGCCCGTATTCTGTGGCTTTGTTCCCACCCCGGCCTTAAGCCTGCATGCTTTTACGCAGGGCATTCCATCCCTTATGGTAACGGGAAGCCACATTCCAGCAGACCGCAATGGAATCAAATTCAATCGGGCTCATGGAGAGTTCCTCAAAACTGATGAAGTTCCCATGCGTGCGCAGGATGTTGCTCTCCCAGAAGGGTGGTTTGATACAACAGGAACGCTAAAGCAGGATGTTGCGCTTCCACCCCTTACGGATGTTGTGCCGGATTACATTGCCCGTTACCGTAATTTCTTCGGCCCGGATGCGCTTGCAGGCTTTACGGTTGGTGTCTATCAGCACTCTGCTGTAGGGCGAGATATTCTTGGCACCATTATTGAGGCGCTAGGAGGCAAAGCTGTCCCTCTCGCCAGATCCGCAGAATTTGTTTCTGTAGATACAGAAGCCGTGCGGCCAGAAGACGTAGCCTTGGCGCGTGAATGGGCAGCCACCAAGGCATTTGATACAATTGTTACAACAGATGGCGATTCAGACCGTCCACTGATAGCAGATCGTTACGGTGACTGGGTGCGTGGTGATGTGCTGGGCATTCTAACAGCACAATATCTTGGTGCCGCAGCCGTGGCTACGCCTGTCAACAGCAATACCGGGTTGGAACAATCTGCGTTTGCCAAAACCATTCGCCGGACCGCCATTGGCTCACCTTTTGTTATCGCAGACATGATGCAGGCGGCAGAAGATGGCTTCGTACCTTCCGTTGGTTATGAGGCCAATGGTGGATTTTTGCTTGCTACAGATGCTGAAAAAAATGGCAGAACACTCAAGCCTCTCCCTACGCGGGATGCTGTTCTTCCAATTCTGTGCGCACTTGTTGCCGCAAAAGAACATGGTAACGACCTTGCCGCACTTCTTGCCACACTGCCGCCCCGTTTTACCCGCAGCGATCGCCTCGCGGAAATACCGACAGCTCAAAGCCGTGCAAAAATTGAGACTTTGCGCGAAAATATCATTCCAGAATTACAGGAGCTTGGTTTTCTGGAAGCCTGTGGCGCCTTGCAACACATAGATCAAACAGACGGGCTGCGCATGACATTTGAGAACGGAGATATTGTCCATCTGCGCCCCTCTGGTAATGCACCGGAATTGCGGGTTTATGTTGAAGCAGACACATCCGAACGGGCAAATGCCCTTTTAACACTTGGAATGAGCCGTGTTGCCAAATGGCGTGCCTAAGGCGCAAAATCTATGTAATGCATACTCTATTCTTTCAATAACTTATCACCTTCACTTTTCTGGAGAGGCTCTTTTTCCATGTCTTCTCAATCTGCCATAATAAATTCCGCTTCCAGCACTGTTGTTCCCGTCATTCTTTCTGGCGGTTCAGGCAGCCGCCTCTGGCCTGTTTCTCGCAGCAGTTTTCCAAAACAATTCTGGCCTCTTCTTTCCGACCAGACCCTGCTGCAGGAAACAGCAATGCGCGGCGTTAATGCGCATCTAGGCAGCCCCGTTGTCATCTGCAACGAAGCGCATCGTTTTATCGTGGCGGAACAGCTTCGTGAAATTGGTATTACGGATAGCCACATTCTGCTGGAACCAGTTGCACGCAATTCCGCACCAGCAATTGCTGCTGCGGCTTTTTTGGTTGCTGAGAAAAACCCTGATGCCATTTTGTGGATCATGGCAGCTGATGCCGCCATTCAGGATCAGGAACTCCTGAAAAAAGCACTTAATTCTGCCGTTCAAGCTGCTTCTGAAGGTTATATTACAACCTTTGGTATGCGCCCCACAAAACCTGAAACAGGTTACGGTTACATTGAACGCGGAACTCAGTTAAAATCTGTTGAGGGTGCTTACCATATCCAGCAGTTCATTGAAAAACCCGATGCAGCACGCGCTGAAGAACTTGTGAAAGATGAGAGATATTCTTGGAATTCTGGCATGTTTATCGCAAAAGCCAGCGTTCTACTGCGCGAGATTGAAACCTTTGAACCAAAGATTTTCTCTCATGTAAAAGAGGCTGTGCGAAATCGTGTCTCTGATCGTGACTTTGAGCGCCTAGCCCCCGCAGCCTTTAAAGAATGCCCTGATATTTCAATAGATTATGCTGTAGCAGAACGTACAAAGGTTGCTGCTGTAGTACCAGCCTCCTTTGGATGGTCTGATATTGGAAGCTGGGATGCTGTTTGGGAAATCACACCAAAGGATGCGGAAGGCAATGCCACCTTTGGCGATGTTTTCCTAGATGACAGCAAAAACTGTTACGTCCGTTCAGATGGCATTGTTACAACCGTAACAGGCGTAAAGGATCTGATTGTTGTTGTAACGAGTGACGCAGTCATGGTGGCGCACCGCGATCGTGCTCAAGATGTTAAAAAGATAGTGACTCGTCTTAAAGAGGCCGGACGCCCAGAAGCCACTCAGCATAACCGCATGTACCGGCCGTGGGGCTTTTATGAAAGCCTTATCGAAGGAGACCGCTTTCAGGTTAAAAGAATCCACGTAGAACCCGGCCAGAAGCTTTCCTTACAAAAACACTTTCATCGTGCGGAACACTGGGTTGTTGTTGCAGGTACGGCCATTGTTACACGAGATAAAGACGAGATTTTGGTACGGGAAAACGAAAGCGTTTATCTGCCGCTTGGAGCCATCCACAGACTTGCAAACCCGGGTAAAATCCCCCTCACCCTTATTGAGGTCCAGTCTGGCCCTTACCTCGGTGAAGATGATATCGTGCGTCTAGAAGACGTTTACGCCCGCTCATAATTCAAACAGGCAGGATGTCTATGGCAAAAGGTTTTTGCTGTAGTATCCTGCCTCTGCTTTATTTACATTGCCAATAAAACATAGCCTATCGCTCTCCTGCGCACGGGGCGAACTATCTGCGGCGCAATGCTAAAACAACAGCATATCAGCCCAGTTACTTAATTGGTGCACAGTAATTACGTCACTAGTTCACAACGTAACAAAACGCAATTTCTAACAGGAATTTATAATTGGCACACACAAAGCCAAAAGTAGCGCATGCGTTACAATAATACATTACTTTTATTAGGAAAATAAAAGTAATGGCGGATGGGGTGGGATTCGAACCCACGGTACGGTTCCCCGCACGCTGGTTTTCAAGACCAGTTCCTTAAACCACTCGGACACCCATCCTCATGTCATCCATCTGAGGACCTGCCGCCTTATAAACAGGATATGGCCACCCTGTCCAGCGGGAGAAAACACGATATATCAAGTGCAGCAAACTTGCTCTTCGTGCGTCAGGCTTGTACAAGCCCCATCCTTAATAGACATTCCTTTCAGGGACGAATTATGAAACAGCAGGCAAACCTGATCCGCGCCGGTCAGGTGATTGAGCATGATGGCCGCCGCTGGACGGTGCTGAAGCAGCAGATCATCACCCCCGGCAAGGGCGGAGCCTTTATTCAGGTTGAAATGCGTGACCTGAAAACCGGCAACAAAACCAACGAACGCTGGCGGACCGCTGATAGCGTTGAACGCCTGATGACGGAAGACAAGGAATACCTGTATTCCTACGCCGATGGCGAACTGCTGGTTCTGATGGACCCAGAAACCTATGACCAGCTGACAGTTCCTGTGGATCTGCTGGGTGATCAGGCTCCGTTCATTCAGGATAACATGACCATCAACCTGCATCTGGTTGAAGGTGACCCGGTGGGTATTGATCTGCCGCCGCAGGTTACGCTGGAAGTTGTAGAAGCAGATCCGGTTGTAAAAGGCCAGACAGCCTCTTCCTCCTACAAGCCTGCAAAACTTTCCAATGGTGTAAAAACCATGGTACCGCCCTTTATTGAATCGGGTGAACGTATTGTGGTTCGGACGGAAGACGGTTCCTACGTCGAACGCGCCAAAGACTAATCCCTTCCGTTTTTCTCTCCAGAGCAGGACAAAACTACAGTGGCCATGCGTCTCTCCCCCGTCATGATGGTGATGCAAACAGCAGCCCAGAAGGCAGCCAAGCGTCTCCTGCGCGATTTTAATGAAGTCGAGCAGCTTCAAGTCAGCATCAAAGGGCCGGGAGACTTTGTTTCCCAAGCTGATCTACGCGCAGAACAGACCCTGCGAGAAGAGCTTGAACGCGCCCGCCCCGGCTATGCCTTCTTTATGGAAGAATCCGGCAAATCCGGTAGCGATAACTGGACATGGCGTTGGGTGGTAGATCCGCTGGATGGCACCACCAACTTCCTGCACGGTATTCCGCACTGGGCTATTTCCATTGGCTTGCAGCGCCGCCTGCCAGATGGGCGTATCGAACTGGCAGCAGGGCTGGTTTACAACCCGGCTGCGGGTGAAATGTTCTGGGCAGAAAAAGGCACCGGTGCCTATCTGAACGAACGGCGTATCCGTGTATCCGCACGGCGTGACATGCAGGAATCCCTGTTTGCTACTGGCATTCCATTCGCCAAAGTGCCTGCGCGTATGCGTCTGCCATTTGCGCGCGTGCTGGGTTCTCTTATGCCGCGCGTAGCCGGTGTGCGTCGCTTCGGTGCCGCAGCTCTTGATCTGGCATGGGTAGCTGCCGGGCGTTACGAAGGTTACTGGGAATTCGGCATTAAACCGTGGGATTGTGCTGCTGGCGCCCTTATCGTGCGTGAAGCTGGCGGTCAGGCAACAGACCCCGCAGGCGTTGATCTGGATGATCTCCCTGATGATGTCATGATTGTTGCTGGTAACGGCAATCTGCACAGCAAACTTCTGGAAGTGGTGGCAGATAGCCTTAAAGACGGCAACTAACTTTTCTGCCCCAGATTACCACCTAAAAAGCCTGCCTCATTCTGATGAGGTGGGCTTTTTTGTTCTTCATATGTTGCTTTTTGATTTCTAGCTCTGGCATTCCGCGCCGGAATGGATCATCTAGTATTTATCATGCAGACATCCTTCCCCTCCGCTTACGATGCCCCAGCACTGGTTGCATATAAGGGAGCCTATTCCCTTCTTACGGAAGATGGAGAGGTTCTCCATTTGTCTGCGCAAGATGTTAAGCAAAACCTGCAAAACATGCCTTGCCCGCTTGTTATCCATGCGCCTGCATTGGCGCGGCGGCTAGATTTACCCCATCCGGGGCAGCCTGCCCCGTGGCTGGATCTGTTAGAACTGTTTGCCTTTGTGCACCCAGCCACATCTGTTGCCCCTACCCCACGCGGGTTAGCGCTGGCCTTAGGGATGCAAGATGAGGATATAGGCGCCGCAGAAGCAGATCTACTCCCTCGCCTTCTTTCTCTGTTGCTCACCAATCTGGCACGCCAGAACAACGGCACAACAGCAGAACATCTTGCTGCCCTGACCTTGCGGCTTGGCCAAGCAGGATGGATCTGGAGCGGGACAGTTGCCGAAACCTTAGGGCTGCATGAAAAACTAACGCAGCAAGGCAAATTGCCCGAAACCATGCTGCAACCAGGGGATGCGCTGCGTATCTGGCGTTTTTTGCCAAAATGGGAGGAAACGCCTCTTCCTCCTCCCCCTGCGTCTCACCCTATTTCCCCTATAGAGGCACGCGAGCAGCTTACCAAGATGCTGGGCGAAGATGCCGAAATCCGCACAGGGCAAGCCGACTTTGCATCCGTTGCCACAGGGGCTTTTGAGCCACGTAATGTGCGTGGAGACCCCGCCATTGTGCTTGCAGAAGCTGGTACAGGAACAGGCAAAACCTTAGGTTACATTGCCCCTGCCAGCCTTTGGGCCGAGCGGAATAAAGGGGCCGTTTGGGTCAGTACCTATACGCGCCACCTGCAACGCCAGATTGAACAAGAAACCCGTAGGCTCTACCCAGATCAAACCACGCACCGGCAACGCGTTGTATTGCGCAAAGGGCGAGAAAACTATCTGTGCCTGCTGAATATGGAAGAAGCTGTTAATACTGCAGCCTCTCGCCCTGCGGGTATTACCATCGCCCTTATCATGCTGGCCCGCTGGGGCTTAGCCACCGCAGATGGAGACCTGTCTGGGGGAGACTTGCCCGGCTGGTTTGGGGATCTGTTCGGCCAAGGGAATCTGATAGGCGTAGCAGACAGACGCGGCGAATGTATTCACGGTGCATGTGCCCATTACCAGCATTGCTTTGTTGAACATTCTATCCGCCGCGCGCGCGAAGCGGATTTGGTAATTGCCAACCACGCTCTCGTTATGGCGCAGGCCGCTTACGCACAGGCCGGCATGAGCGATGATGCTGATGAAACGGATGATCCCTCGGCCCCATCCCGCTATGTATTTGATGAAGGCCACCATCTGGCCGATGCCGCAGATAGCGCCTTTTCGGCCGAGCTTTCCGGACTGGAAGCAGCCGAGTTACGGCGTTGGCTCCTTGGTGCAGAAGGTAGGCGCTCCCGCGCACGCGGCTTAAAACGGCGCTTGGATGATCTGGTTGTGGGCCACCCAAGACTGGAAACACCCTTGGAAGCCGCCCTTATGGCAGCAACGGCGCTTCCTGCCCCCGGCTGGTCTTCACGCTTAGGGCAAGAACAGGCGGATGAACCACCGCCGCCTGAACCTCCAGAAGATATCGGGCTCTTTCCGCTTGAACCAGAAGCGCCTCAACCGGTTTTGGAAAACCCCACAGAAGTTTTTCTACGGCTCCTGCGCCAACAAGCGCTTGCCAGAACACAGGAAGGCGGAAAACAGCACGTTTACGCAGCCCTTGAATGTGATCTGCACCCTTTGGTGCCAGACTTGGCAGAAGCCGGACATCTTCTGGCCCGCGCCTTAACGCGCCTTGTTGAACCTTTACGCACCTTGGTGGAACGCCTGCACGCCCGCCTGGCAGAAGATGCCGAAACGCTGGATTCCACCACACGCGGGCGCATAGAAGCCATGACACGCGCCTTGCGCCGCAGAGCTATCTCTCGGCTAGATGCGTGGATTGCCATGCTGAGCGCACTAGACACACCACCTGAACCCGATACCACCCCTTCGCACGTGCACTTCATCCGGGTTGAGCGGCGCGAAAAACAGAGAATGGGGGAGCAGGATGTGGGCCTCTATCGCCACTGGCTAGACCCCACCATTCCATTTGCTGGAATCATGGCCATACCTGCGCAGGGTATGTTGATTACATCTGCCACCTTGCGTGATCAGCAAACCAATGAACCGGATAGCGATAACGCAGAACAAGCGTGGGAAGCCGCTGAAGCACGCACTGGGGCCAATCACTTCCCTTCCCCACCTCTGCGTGCCAGCTTGGCCAGCCCGTTTGATTATGCCCGCCAGACGCGCGCCTATATTGTAACGGACATAGACAACAGCAGCATTGTGGATCTGGCAGCCGCATTTCGCACGCTTTTCTTGGCATCCGGCGGTGGAGGCTTGGGGCTTTTCACGGCCATTTCTCGCTTGCGTGGTGTGTATGATCGCATTGCCCCAACGCTGGAAGAAAACGGCCTCCCGCTCTACGCCCAGCATGTAGATGCGATGGACAACAATACGTTGGTAGATATTTTCCGCACAGAAGAACACGCTTGCCTGTTAGGCACTGATGCCATGCGAGATGGCGTAGATGTACCCGGCAATGCGCTACGGCTGGTGGCTTTTGAACGTGTGCCGTGGCCGCGGCCAGATATTTTGCACCGTGAACGCCGTATTCACCTTTCTGGAGGTGACCCGAAATCTTTTGATGAACGGATTGCACGCCTGCGATTACGTCAGGCCTTTGGTCGGCTTATTCGCCGCCAGTCTGATCGGGGGGTATTTGTCCTGTTAGACAGGCGCACCCCTACCCGCTTGCTCAGCGCGTTTCCCGAAGGTGTGGAAGTTCGTCGCCTTGGGTTGGCAGACACAGCACGGGAACTTGCTGCCTTTTTAGCAGATACAGAAAGGGCCGATCAAAACTGATCGGCCCTGCCTGAAAAATCAATCTACTTTCAGATTGGTTGCAGCCTGCTTGCCGCGTTCTTCAACCAGATCGAAAGAAACTTTCTGTCCGTCATTCAGGCCACGCAAACCCGCTGCCTGCACTGCGGTAATATGCACGAACACATCTTTACCGCCATCATCTGGGGCAATAAAGCCATAACCCTTGGTGGCGTTAAACCATTTTACTGTACCGGTCGGCATGAGCGGGATAGTCCTTGTTCTTCTCAACGTTTTGTCCTGCTGCACACCGTGTGCGGTTCAGGATATACCCCATCCCCCCATGACCAGCCACAATTGTCAATCATAATTCGATAATAGGCCATGACGAGGACAGGAAAAAACACTACGGATTCATATTGCTTTTCAGGAAATTAATGCTGCGTTCCTGCGCTTCCTGATAAGCTTTGGCATTAAAAGAGCTTCTTTCTGGGCAACCAAAGCCGTGCCCTGCATTGTCGTACACGTAAAGTTCAACTTCCGGGCGCGCCTGTCGAATGGCTGCAATATCAGTATGCGGAATACTTGTATCCTGTTCACCGAAATGCAGCTCTACGGGGCAACGCGGAGTCTCATTCCGGCTGGCGGCAATACCTGCCCCATACCAGCCAACAGCGGCTGCAAAGTCATCCGTTCTACATGCAGCTTCCCACGCCAATGTACCACCCCAGCAATAGCCGATAATGCCCACCTTACGCGGCTTGAACACTGAGGCGGCTGCCTGAATATCCAACAGTGTTTTAGCAAGCGGAATTTGCGCCCGCAGCGCCTTGCCTTTTTCCACGCTTGCTGTGGAATAATCCAGCTCCACCCCACGTTGCACGCGGTCAAACAAAGCTGGCGCAATAACGTGGAATCCGGCCTTGGCAAAGTTTTCGCAAACCTGCCTGATATGGTGGTTCACCCCAAAAATTTCCTGAAGCACCACAAGTGTGTAAGGATGATGGCTACCTTCGGTTTCCCACGCGGAAAATTCATGTCCATCCGCAGCCTGAAGTGTAGTGATATGACCCATGCGAGCACCTCCTATCTGTTCTTACGTTACAGCAAAAAGAAACTTTATCCACATTCCTTGACTCTGCCTTTGGCCAGACCTATCTCCTTTTCTGGCACTCCCGGGGTGGGAGTGCTAACGTAACGCGGCGTTATGTTACGCGCGACAAAGTGGATGGGGCTGCTTTCTGTTAAGGGCACCATCCCAAAAATGAATGTGGAGCGATCCATAATGACGAAGTTTCGTCCCTTACACGACCGGGTAGTTGTCCGTCGCCTTGAAGGCGAACAGAAGACCGCTGGCGGAATCATTATTCCTGACACAGCTCAGGAAAAGCCTATGGAAGGCGAAGTGGTTGCAGTGGGTCCGGGTGCCCGGAATGAACAGGGCCAGATTGTGGCGCTTGATGTTAAGGCTGGTGACCGTGTCCTGTTTGGCAAATGGTCCGGCACAGAAGTGAAGATCGATGGCGAAGAGCTGCTGATCATGAAGGAAAGCGACATCATGGGCGTGGTAACCGCCTGATTTTGCGCTGATCCGCATTATTTAATTTCAGAACGATCTTCACAGGAGAAATTCAATGGCTGCCAAAGACGTAAAGTTTGGTGCAGACGCACGCCAGCGTATGCTGCGCGGTGTGGATATTCTGGCTGACGCTGTAAAAGTAACGCTGGGCCCCAAAGGCCGTAACGTGGTGCTGGACAAGAGCTTCGGCGCTCCCCGCATCACCAAGGACGGTGTTTCCGTTGCCAAGGAAATCGAACTGGCTGACAAGTTCGAAAACATGGGCGCTCAGATGCTGCGTGAAGTTGCATCTAAAACCAATGACATTGCTGGTGACGGCACCACAACGGCTACGGTTCTGGCTCAGGCTATCGTGCGTGAAGGCCACAAGGCTGTTGCCGCTGGCATGAACCCGATGGATCTGAAGCGCGGGATCGACAAGGCTGTTGCCGTTGTTATCGAAGAGCTGAAGAAGAACGCCAAGAAAGTTACCACCCCGGCGGAAACCGCTCAGGTTGGTACGATTTCTGCAAACGGTGAATCTGAAATCGGTCAGATGATCTCCGAAGCCATGCAGAAAGTTGGCTCCGAAGGCGTGATCACGGTTGAAGAAGCCAAGCACTTCCAGACAGAACTGGATGTTGTTGAAGGCATGCAGTTTGACCGCGGCTACATCTCTCCGTACTTCGTGACGAACCCGGAAAAGATGACAGCGGATCTGGAAAACCCCTACATCCTGATCCATGAAAAGAAGCTGTCTTCCCTGCAGCCCATGCTGCCGCTGCTGGAATCCGTTGTTCAGTCCGGTCGTCCGCTGCTGATTATTGCAGAAGACGTTGACGGTGAAGCTCTGGCAACTCTGGTTGTTAACAAGCTGCGCGGTGGCCTGAAAATTGCTGCTGTTAAGGCTCCGGGCTTTGGTGATCGCCGCAAGGCTATGCTGGAAGACATTGCTATCCTTACGGGTGGTCAGGTCATCAGCGAAGATCTGGGCATCAAGCTGGAAACCGTTACCCTGAACATGCTTGGCACCGCCAAGAAAGTGCACATCGACAAAGAAAACACCACCATTGTTGATGGCGCTGGCAAAGCCGATGACATTAAGGGCCGTGTTAAGCAGATTCGTGCACAGATCGAAGAAACCTCTTCCGACTACGACCGTGAAAAGCTGCAAGAACGTCTGGCCAAGCTGGCTGGCGGTGTTGCCGTGATCCGCGTTGGTGGTTCCACCGAAGTAGAAGTGAAAGAACGCAAAGACCGCGTTGACGATGCCCTGCACGCAACCCGCGCTGCTGTGGAAGAAGGCATTGTTCCTGGTGGTGGCACGGCTCTGGCCCGCGCTACGTTGAAGCTGGAAGGCCTGCACTACCACAATGATGACCAGCGCGTTGGTGGTGACATCATCCGCCGCGCTCTGCAGGCTCCTCTGCGCCAGATCGCTCACAACGCTGGTGAAGACGGCGCTGTGATTGCAAACAAGGTGCTGGAAAATAACGACTACAACTTCGGGTTCGACGCTCAGGCTGGCGAATACAAGAACCTGGTTGAAGCCGGTATTATTGACCCGGCCAAGGTTGTCCGCACGGCTCTGCAGGATGCAGCATCTGTTGCTGGCCTGCTGATCACCACGGAAGCCATGGTTGCAGAACGCCCGGAAAAAAAAGCAGCTCCGGCTGGCGGCCCTGACATGGGTGGCATGGGCGGTATGGACTTCTAAGTCCTTCCAACCCATTGATACGGCAATAAACTTGCCGTATCACCAGTTTAAAGAAAACTGCTCTCTGAAAGGAGGGCAGTTTTTTTTTGAAACTTTCAGTATCTCATGAATTACAGTATACTAACTATAATATCGATAATATGAAAACATTGGCTCAGATGAGAGGTAACCGTGGCAGTTCATTTTAGCGTAACCAAAGCATTACTTGAATCCACTGTATGGACTTGGGGCCCTCTTAATCATCCTCCTCTAACAACTTCTCTTCGATTTGGATCTGATGGTCTTATCAAAGACTACACACATACCAACGAACACTCATGGAAATTGACCGAGAATTTATTAGAAATTTTCGATATCCACGGGAAAATGATCTGGAGATTCGAAGGTATATTTGACAATCAGGATTCTATTACCCTCGTAAGCTTTCCTCATAATGACCCGCAATGGGGCGTTTTTTTCGCGCTACAGGCATCAAAAGCAAATATTCCCAGCCATCTTCTTCTTGCCAGCGAACTGCCCGCCCCTACTGTTCCTGCACAACCTAAAAAAATAGCGCCACAAGCAGCCTCCCAGAAGCCCGATGCCAAAACTGCAAAATCTTCTGCTCCGGCAGCAAAGGAAGAAGGTATTCGGCTAGTTATCTGGGATCTGGATGATACTTTCTGGGAAGGCACTTTATCTGAAGGGGAAATTTCCCCCATTCAGCGCAATATTGATATTGTAAAAACACTGAATAGCCGGGGTATTGTCAACGCCATCTGCTCACGCAATACGTTTGAAGACGTTAAAGCGCGCCTAGAACAGCTTGGCATATGGGATGATTTTGTTTTCCCCCGCATTTCATGGGGGCCAAAAGGACCGCTGGTTCAGGATATTATCGAAAAAATCCAGCTCCGCCCTGAAACAGTTATGTTTGTTGATGATAACGTTACAAACCTAAACGAAGCCAAGCATTTTGTGCCAGAACTTAATGTGGCTGAGCCTGATGTTCTGGAATCCTTGCTGGATAATCCGCGCTTTAAGGGTAAGCCAGACCCAGAACATAGTCGCCTCAAGCGCTATCAGGTTTTAGAATCCAAACACAAGGATATGGCAGCAACAGGCGGCGATAATGAGGCTTTCTTACGCAAAAGCGATATTCGTGTCAGCTTCCATGCTGATATTGAAGCAGAGTTCCCCCGCATTCATGACCTTGTGAACCGGACAAACCAGCTTAATTTCACCAAAAATCGTTGGCCAGAAGATATTGAAAAAGCACGGCTGCGTTTTAAGGAAGAAGTAGAGGCCGATTTTGATACGGATGTTGGCTATGTAAAAGTAGCCGATGCCTACGGAAATTATGGCATTTGCGGATTTTATCTTTCACGTAAAGATGAGTTTCTGCATTTCCTCTTTTCCTGCCGCACCATGAACATGGGGGTTGAACAGTTTGTATGGCGCAAACTGGGGGAACGCCGCGTTCCCATTCAAGGTAAAGTTGGCTCTAAACTTGAAGATCCGATTGTTGACTGGATCAATGTTGTTGAAGATGTAGATACCTCAACAGAAGCATCCTCTTCCTCAGCAAAGCGCCTCAAAGTGTGCATTCGCGGCGCTTGCGATATGATGATGACATCCAACTTTTTGCGCACAAAGGTCGATACACTCGAAGAGCTGAACTACGCTTACGAAGGCTGGGAAATCATTGCCTCCCCGCGGTTTGTCGCTCTAACGCGTGACCTGAAAGATGACCGGAACAGGGAAATTATTGCCCATCTTCCCGGCATGCCTGATGGACGCTTTAAAACTGATGTTATTGAAGAAACATCAGATGTGTATGTTCTGTCTTTTTCGCAGGAATCTTTCCACGGCCTTTATCAGTCCAAAACAACAGGTATGATTGTACCTATGGGCCATTTCGGCCTGCCCTACCATCTTCCTGGCGGCCCCAAAGATAAGTTTGATTATACATCCGTTTCCTATAGCGATCTTATAAATAAATATGGTGTAGAACACGTTTCACAAGAACAGTGGGACTTCTTTAGAAATGAATTTGTTTTCCTTGGAGGGTTTAACAAAAATCTTTTCTTGAAAGATCTACGTTATATTTTTAACCGCATGATGGCAGCGCAAAAGAAAGTTATCATCATTGGACTTAACCAAGCTGTCGGGCGCGATCATAAGCTTTTAGAATTTTTTGGTGAAATCAATTCCATCGTCCGTCCACTGGCTGAAAAGTACGGATTTGATTACATTGATGTCAACGATATCGTACGTTCTGAAGACGATTTAGCAAAAGACGGCATGTTTGGGGGCGCTCATTTTGACCGACCGGCTTATAAAGCGATCTCTGACAGAATTCTTTCTCTTTTGCCTGCTGCGTAACGCATAGCCACACTTTCCAATACTTGAGGTATCTCGGGACTGTCATGATAGAAACTAAAACTTTTTGTGGACAATCTACTGTTCTGTCTCCGTCACTTACCGAAATGACGTGGACTTTTGGCGCGGAAGGACAGTCTCCTCTCACGACAACTCTCAAGCTTGCGCCGGACGGAAAGATTGCTGGCTATTCTCATCCTAATGAGGCTTTCTGGAGAATAGAAAACCACAAACTCCTATTTCTGAAAGAAAATGGAGAACTGATGTGGCGTGCTGCAAAAGTTGTTAAAAATCCGGAAGGCCTTCTAACCATGCAATTAGAAACGCCGGAGGATTCAAATACACGCTTTATATTGCAGCAAAACCCGGCCAACAGCGCTCCAGCTCCAGCTCCAGCTCCAGCTCCAGCTCCAGCCGTATCGGCTGTGCCTTCAGCAATGCCTGCGCAAGCCTCTGGCATTCCAGAGGCAGAATATCTCTTCCCTACGGATCTCGAAGTTACGCCGACAGACGTCAAAAAGGTATTGCTAATTGGTTCGTGCCTGACAGCACTGTATCTGGAGCAGTTTCAGCAGCGTTATCCTGCTATTACGTTTGACTATGTTCCTTATAACTTTGTCAGTGTTTTGCCCCCTGCCCCCCCCGCTCCCGTTGGGGAGTATGACTTCCAATATATCCAAATTCCTCTACGTTCTGTCATTACAGATCGTATTGTATGGGGCTTTCGCTTTAATGAAGAAGGGTTTGCAAATACAATCCTGAAAGATGCTTTTGCTGTTATTGATGTCATGCTGGATGCAGCTATGGTCTATAATAAACAGCATGGGCTACTGGCGTTTGTGTCCAATTTTATTGTACCGCAAATGAATAGCGCTTCCAGCATACATGGGCGCGGCAGCATGAACGATATTGCTGCTATTGTACGACGGCTGAATGAATATCTCAGTGCAAAAGTTGCTGAATACAATAATGCCTATCTTGTAGATATAGATGCGGTTGCCAGCACCATCGGAAAACGATTTGTTCTGGATGACATGATCTATTTCTACTCTCATGGTGCTGTTGCATTTCAAGACTGGGATGATTTTGGGTCCATTGCCAGAAACGAACCTATCCCTCCTCTGGAACAATCTTACCCAGTTAAGCGGGATGTCTTTGTAGATGCTGTTTTCCGGCAAGCCGTTACAACTTACCGTAGCGTAAAACAGATCGATCAAGTTAAGGCGGTTATATTCGATCTGGATAATACATTGTGGCGGGGACAGATTGCCGAACATTACCGCCCAGAAGCACGCCCGTGGCCACGTACAGATGGTTGGCCCTTGGGAATCTGGGAGGCAATCCATCATCTACGTGCGCGCGGGATCTTGGTCGCGATCTGCTCCAAAAATGACTATGACTACGTGAAAGAAAGATGGACCGATGTTGTTGATCCAGACTTTATTTCACTAGACGATTTTGCATCTGTTAAAATCAACTGGACTCCGAAGGCACAAAATATCTCTGAAATCTGTAAGGAGTTCAATATCAAGCCCAAAAGCGTTATTTTTGTGGATGACAACCCTGTTGAGCGCGCTGCTGTTACGTCTGCTTTCCCAGAAATCCGCGCAATTGGGGGCAACCCTTACCTCACACGCCGCATTCTGCTCTGGGCCGCCGAAACACAGGTTGCACGCCTTACAGAGGAATCAAGCCGCCGGGAAGAAATGATTCGTAGCCAAATAGACCGCGAAGAAACACGCTCTTCCATGGACAGAGATGACTTTCTGGCCTCTCTCAACTGCGAAGTGAGCTTTACGGTCATTACCAGCACAGATCAGCCAGAGTTTGGCCGTGCCCTTGAACTAACCAACAAGACTAATCAGTTTAACACGACAGGCAAGCGCTGGTCTTTTGAAGATGTCTCTGATTTTCTTAAAGATGGGGGCAAACTCTTAAGCTTCCGGGTAAAAGACAGATTTACCGATTACGGGTTGGTTGGTGTGCTTTACATTAAAGGTACAGAAATTGTTCAATACGTTATGAGCTGCCGCGTTCTGGGTATGGAAATTGACGAATTTGTTGTTGCCGAAGCAGTTCAATTTCTTCGCTCTGAACAAAAAAATGATGTAGATATCACTGCGCAGCTTAAGGAAACCCCGGATAATACGCCCTGCCGAGAAGTCTATTTACGTGCAGGCTTCCGAGAAGTTGTTTCTACTAATGATATGAGAGATTTTATCTTAGATAGTGATGAAATTCCATTTACACCTTTACACATCAAAAAGACTTCTAAATAAAACTCTTTGTTATTTATTGCATGGAGGATTTTTAAACCTCCATGCAACTTAATATTCCTTTCTATATTCAGAATTTATACCACTTCTGATTTTCTATTACTGGTGCCAATATTTTCATCACCCCGTAGGCATTCATATGATATGCGCTAGAGCAGTTCCACTGAATCCTGAATCGAGAGGTGACACTGAAGGCGTCTTGTGATTCACCGTTTTTCCTGATGGAGAGGGTGAT
>NZ_VHOP01000053.1:0-7713 GCF_008704325.1 Acetobacter sp. DmW_125128
CGCTACGATAAACTGAAATCGACCTTCCTCGCAGCCGTTCAGTTCGCCTCAGTCATCATCCTGCTTAACTGACGACACGCCGTAGAATTAGAGCTACATTTTCATCAAACAAGGCTGAAAGATTTGTTGTTGGTATAACTATGGGGTAAGTGAGTACGTCTTTTGTGCTTACGTTCGCCTGCGCCGACCCATGTGCTTGATTTTCGACAAATTCTTTGAACTCTTTCTGACGGCCTACGCAGAAAATATAGGCATAAAAGGACGGACCCGGCAAAAACCTTGCTACACGTTGGTTAAGCATTGGAGTAAGCTGAGATGGTGGCACTCGACCAACTTCACCTACATAGCCAGTTAAGCCAATTAGAATATCACCAGATTTCAAAATGAAATTTTGTTTTTCTTTTAAAAATTTAGAGTCTACGAAACTTACATTTTTTAAATCGACAACGGATGGCTTCACCGCTCCAATTTTTACGACGGGAATGCCGTCAACCAGCCAATCAGAACTTTTGAAAGCATATCCATTTTGTAGATTGGCTATATCTTCTAACGTGCCGTCTAGCCACCCTGCTGGCTTCTCCTCATCATCCAGCCTATCGGGAAAGAGTTCCCACAATTCTTGTGCGAGGTAAGGGGCTTCTCCGGCCATTTTTGTCCGTGTCGGACCAAAATCGACAAACCAGTCCCGAAACATCGCCCGCACCATGGCTTCCAGCGTTTCGTTCATCCTGCGGTTGAGTTCGATTTTGTCGTCAAGAGAGCCGAGGATTGAGGCTATGGTGTGTTGTTCATCAAGGGGTGGAAGTTCTAGCTTAAAAGACGGGAAGTCTTTTAGTGGAATGCGATCGACTGTTGCTCCATTGATTGTATTTTTCCTAATTTGTTCTTGGAACTGTGGAGACATAAAATAATATAGGAAAAATTTTTCATTGAGAACACTTCTGTCGGTTCGAATAAGCGCCATTCTTCTACCAAGGCAACATACTAATCCTTCTGGAATAATCGCGACTTCGCCCAGGCGGGTTTCATATGAGAAAACAATATCTCCAGCTTCGGGTTTTACGCGCTTTGTCCATTTCTTGAAATCTTCATTCGTTACATGCCTTGTCGATGAAAGATTCAATCTTCCATGATCTAACGAATCAATCCCAAGAAAAATTGCTCCATGATCGATTGTTTTCGGTGTCGCGTGTGGGCCATCGAAAACGTCCGCAACTGCGCTAATGGTAGATAAAGGCCATTTTTTCATAATTATAACTCTAAAATTATCCAATTTTTTCTAATAATATTTTGGAAATCAGTGTCTATTTTTAACCAATCTATTACATCCACTTTCCACGGTAGTTGTGATTCTGAAAAAGCTTCCTCCAGTCGTGCTCGTGTTCCCAAAGATAAGGGTGCATCACCCATAATCGCCAGATCAAGGTCAGAAAAAGGCTTGGCCTTGCCGGTGACGCGCGAACCAAAGACCCGGACTTCACGATCAGGTACAATATCGTTGAGTATCCGCAGCACAATGGCCCGCTCTTCGGGCGTTATGTCGATCTGCCCTGTCACGCTGTGCGCTCTTTCAGCGTGGCCAGCAGAAACTCGGTTTCCGCAATAAAGTCTGGAATGGTGGCCACAACCTGTTTGGCAGTGGCTTCGTTGTAAGTATGGCTGGTCAGGTTTCGCATTTTACGGAACACGCTCCACTGGGGCCATGCGCTTTTGAGCAATCCGGCCTCGTTGGCGGAGCGGATCATGTCCGGAAAGCCCATGCGGTCATATTCCTCGGGGGAGGCGGAATTGGCTTCCAGAAAGCGCTTCAGGGTCTTGTGGCTGAGTTCATAGGTGAACTCGAAACGCTGGATAAGGCCGTCCCGCAACTGTTCGTCGTCGGGTTGGGCAAGGTGGCGTGTCCAGCCTTCCTTTAATCGGTTGAGCGCGCGTTCCAGTGGGGTGAGATACAGCATCACGCACTCTCCTTCTGCACGATCAGCTTCAGGGAGGCGGTAATTTTCGCGTTCAGTGCGTCACCCTGCGCAAACTGTTCTTTCAGGGTCTTCTCAAGGGCTGCAAAGCGTTCGGTAAACGGTACGCTGTCTTCCTCGGCTTCCTCTGCCCCCACGTAGCGGCCCGGTGTCAGAACAAAGCCGTGCCGTTCTACCTCGTCCAGTGTCGAGGATTTGCAGAAACCCGGACTATCCTCATAGGTGCCTGCGTCCTTTTCTCCACGCCATGCGTGGTAAGTGTCGGCAATGCGGGCCACATCCTCATCCGTCAGTTCCCGGCGGGTGCGGTCAACCATCGTGCCCAGCTTGCGGGCGTCAATAAACAGAATTTCTCCGCGCCGGTCTCGCCAGCCTTTTTGCTTCTTGGTGCGGGTGAGGAACCACAGGCAGGCTGGAATCTGAGTGGAATAGAAAAGCTGACCGGGCAGGGCCACCATGCAGTCCACCACATCGGCTTCCACCATCCGGCGGCGGATTTCGCCCTCGCTGTTCTGGTTGGAGGACATGGAGCCATTGGCCAGCACCACGCCAGCGGTGCCGTCGGGGGCCAGATGCCACAGGATATGCTGAAGCCACGCATAGTTGGCATTGCCCGCAGGTGGCTTGCCATACTGCCAGCGCGGGTCTTCCTCTAGGGACGCATTCCACCAGTCCGATATGTTAAAGGGCGGGTTGGCCAGAATATAGTCAAAGCGCAGGTCTTTCAGTTCGTCACGCAGAAAGCTGCCTTCATTGTTCCAGCGAATATCCGCGCCAATGCCCCGCACGGCAAGGTTCATGCGGGCCAGACGCCATGTGGTGTGGTTGCTCTCCTGCCCGTAAATGGCAATGTCACCCAGCTTGCCACCATGGGTTTCCACAAAGCGTTCGGACTGCACGAACATGCCGCCAGAGCCACAGCACGGGTCATACACCCGGCCCTTATAGGGTTCGAGCATGGAGACCAGCGTGCGCACCACGCTGGAAGGCGTGTAGAACTCGCCTCCGCGCTTGCCCTCGGCTCCAGCAAACCCGCCAAGGAAGTATTCATACACCCGGCCCAGCACGTCCCGCGCCTTATCGTCCGTATCGCCCATGCCGATGTCGGAGATCAGATCGATCAGTTCCCCCAGCATCACGCTATCAAGGGCAGGCCGTCCGTAATCCTTGGGAAGAACCCCTTTGAGCTGTTCCGGGTTGGCTTTTTCAATGGCCAGCATGGCCTCGTCAATGAGTTTGCCAATGCCGGAGGAACGGGCCTTGTCTCTCAGGTGAGACCAGCGGGCGGTCTCGGGCACCCAGAAGATGTTTTCTGCCAGATATTCGTCCGGGTCTTCCGCTGCTGCCGGATCATCCAGCATCAGTTCTGCATGGCGGGCTTCAAACGCGGTGGAGATATAGCGCAGGAAGATCAGGCCAAGGGCCACATGCTTGTAATCTGAGGGTTCAAGGTTCTTGCGCAGCTTGTCAGCCGCCAGAAACATCTGCTGTTCAAAGCCCAGTGTTGCACTCGCAGCCTTCGTTTTGCTCGCCTTGGTGGTTTTCTTGGGAGCAGGGGCAGCATCAGGGTTCTTGCGAGGGCGACCGCGTGGCATGAAAGAAAGCCTTGTTTCTCAGAAAATTCAGATAATCCAGTTTGACGGAAACTGGCCATCTGGTCGAGAGGCAATGGCGGGATAGAGGTCTGTCTGGCACCGTGTGCAGGTGGTGAACCGGGATTTTATGGCGATGGTCCCATGGCCGGTTGGGTTGGGGCGATGGCCATGGTGTTCCTCAAACCTTCTGGAACAGACAGCTTTGAGCGCAGGCGGGCGATCTCCTGCTTTGCCCGCTCTTTTTCAGCTTGGTGGGTCTTGTTCCATTGTCTGATACGCTCTGTTCTCGCCTGCACCAGCCTGTCAAAACGATGCTGGAGCCATGGTTCGAGTTTTTCCGGATCAGCCAAGGCGGAAAATTCAGCATCATACTGTTTCCTGAATTCTTCAAGGGTGGGTCTATCCTGTTGTGTCAGGATAGACCGGACAGGTTCTGGCGGTGTTGAGCGCAAGCCCACAACGTGAAGGAGGGCTTGCACGACAAACCGCAGAACTTCCAGAAATTCGAGCAAAAGCCGCTGGCAGATTTTTTCCAGTTTTCCTGCCCGTCCGGTCATCCGCTGCCATTGGCTTTCTGTAGCCTGTTTCCACTCTTTTCGGGCGGTGACATAGCACTCAAAGCTGGTGCGCAACTGTATCTGATAGGGCGTGAGACTTTCCCGCCATTTTGCAATGGTTGTTTCCCGGTCCAGAGGTGCCCAGTCCGCTTCTGGCGCTCTCTGGTCAAGAATGGCCTGCTGGTCCAGAATAGCCCGCCTGATCCGGTGGCGGATACGGGCTTCTTCCGCGCTCAGGATCAACGGATACAATGGTTTCGGCGGGGTATGTGGCACGACGGCTAGCCTGTCCACATCCTCCATCTGCCTACGTTTTAATTCCTCAAGCATTGGATTTCTGCGCGGTAGGCGAATACGTTTTGGACTCCTGTTTGGGACCAGTGAGGTGTCGGCGGCGGAGAGTATTTCAGTCTGGTCATTCTCTGATGTTATGCGCACAGGAACACGGGTACTTCTGATATCCAGTTGCGGCTTTTCGTGTTCTGCTGAGTGTTCTTTTGCCAGAAGCTTTCGGAATTCCGCCATGCGCACTTTTGTCAGGCGGGTAAAGCTGCCAATGAGTGTTCCATCGTTCTTTTCAATGATATGAGCGCCGGGGCGTGTTTCTTTTCGATCACCTTCCCGCAAAGTCAGGTCATGTTCTGCCAGCGCCGCCCGGAATGATTTTAACCCGTCAGACCGGTTCCAGAGAGAGGCAACAAGCTGTTTGAGTTTTGGCAGGTCTATCCCCTGTCGTTCCGTGATCCGTCGGGCCTGTGATGTGTAGGCGGCTCGAGGTTTGGCGCTCTCAGGTGCTGGGATCAGGGCTACGACCTGTTCCGCTGCCTGATGATGACCTTCTCTGCGCAGGGCCTTGGCAATAGCCTCGTCATGCCTGCTGGGTACGAGAGCATGACCCAATCTGATTTCTTCCAGCCGTGCAAGTTTTTCTAATCGTATCCAGCTAAAGCGACTGTCTAAAATATGGTCCTGCTGCCATTCAGGGAGGAGAAGGTGCCCATGAGTGCTGCCGTCCTTTTGATGGATGACCAGTGTTATGTGCTCAGGGTCTGCATGGAATTCGAGACATATCCGTCTGGCAAACTCTGCCAGTTGGATGTCTGTCATGGGTTCATCGGGATTGAACGCGATGTGACGCAGACCATAAGTCAGTTTTTCGCGTCTGGCTTCCCGCATGGCATCGTGAAGCAACCAATCTGACCCGGCCATGATCCTTATGGTTTCATTTTTTGGGCCATGGAGAACATGTCGGGCAATGGCATCGGCACCGCTTTTTGTCCTGATCCGGCTCTCCTGAATAATCATGGCTCATGACCCGGACAGTTTTCAATGAAGCGTCCTGGCAGATCGGACGCACCTGCGCCGGGGTGGGCGGCTTCGTGATTGTGCCAGAAGCCCATCAATCTGATGCAGCCTGTCCTCAAGTTCGGTGAGTGTTTCCCCGCAGTGGATATGGTCACCACAATGAGCAGAGTGGGCCAGTTGATTCAGATTGTTGCCAATACGTGAGAGGGCATGACGCAGGCTGTAAAGTTCTGCGCTGACCTGCTGGCCATTGTCACCAGCCAGTTCAGAGGTCGTCAGGAGAGCCCTGATCCAGTGGGCGGTGGTGGAATGACCGAGGTGGCGGGCAACGCTATTCCAGCGGTCCAGTTCAGCGGGGCTGGCTCTCACAGAGAGACGGGAAGTGCGGGCAATCGGCATAACAAGGTTCTCCTTAAAGGGGGTCAACGGGGGAAGTATTCCCCCTTGCCAGATGCGCCATGCACCCGGAACGGGTAGCCATGGAGCACTGCTGGCTCCCTGTAAGGGTAACCTATTCAGATGCCTGATTTCCGAACTTTCTTTTGATGCAAACGAGATGGCGAGAATAAGCCTTTCAAAAAGGTATGATGCACTCTGCTGGGTAGCGCAGGGCTTCAATGACTTGTTGAAGGTTTGAGACGTCGATAGCGCTGGTGTAATTCATCGTTCCCTGCGATTTATGGCTGGCTTCATGCCCAAGCACGGTATCAATCCAGAGTTCGCGGATATGGGCTTCCTGATTGCGTAGCCGGGTGGAAACCGTATGGCGGAAGGAATGGAACGTCACATCTTCCGGGATGCCGATACGCTTTTTATGCTTCGAGAAAGCCCGCGCAAAATTGTCTCCACGCTCACCTGTCGATGAAACCGTGAGGTCAGGGAACAGGTAGTGCTCTCCGGTATCTCTGAGCAGGTTGAGCCCTTCCATGGTGAGCAGGTGCGAGTGAATGGGAATGATCCGTGTGCCTGCGGACGTCTTTGGTGACCAGTGATCTTCCGGGTGAGGACGAACATGAAAGCACGGAATGCCTTCGATAACTTCTATGTCCTGACGTCTCAGATTGCAGATTTCGCCCAACCGCATTCCCGTGAACATGCCAACGCTGATGATCCCCGCCCATGTGGCTCGGGAAACCGATGTGCCATTCCATGGTGTGTGAGCAAGCAGTGTCAGTTCATCATCTGTCCAGCCTCGCCGTATGATCTTTTTTGTGATGTTGAAGTCCCAACCCGCCCACGGATTCCGGTCAGCCATTTCTCGTTGCACAAGATGCATCCATAGAGCGGACAGGCGGGAGAAATGGTTTTTCACCGTCTTCCCGCTGACCGTTTCCTGCCCACGTTCACGGGCCTGAGCAACGGCTTCACGGATGGGAAGGCCGGTCCTTCCTTTGCCATGAGTGGCAGGAAGGTCAGAGAGCAGGTCGAAAAATTCCCCAGCAATCGTGCCCGTGATCTGCTTCACCGGCATGTCGCCAAAGGCTTCAATAAAGAGGTCCACGGTTTTGCGTGTGGCTTTCTTGGTGTCCTCGCTCTTGTCCTTGTCAGTAAAGACAAACTTTTCAGCCATCGTGGAAAGAGGCGGAGAGGTCGGCTTGCGGACTTTGGGCTGTTCATTCTCAACCGGGCTTCCGACTGGAGCATCTACCGGGGCAGCGGGGCGATGTTTGCCCAGATCGACAATCAGGGTGGAGAGGCTCTTGATCTGCTCGCGCAGCATGTCCTTTTCTTTTTTGCTCACGGCGCTGTCTGTAAAGACTTTCTGCATCATGCTCTGAAGCCGTGCTTCCAGTGCCTTGAGTGAATCTGTGGCAAAAGAGATGAAAGCGCCTTCCTTCTGCACCTGATCCATCAAAGTCATGGCGTGATCGGCTTGCAGAGCGCGTTTTTCAGCCCGAAAGGCATCATCGGCAAGGGTAAGGAGTTCTTCCTGTTCCGCGATGATTTTGCCCTGTTCGGTCAGGAGAGCAATCAGTTCCTCGCGTGACAGGTCGGTCTCCATCGTCTTTGCCTTCTCAAAAAGTGCGCCTGTTCGGGCGTAAAGGGCTGCTGCCCGTTCACGGGCCACCAGCTTACTCTGAGTCTGCAAGGAAAGAGAAATTTCGGTTCGGCCCAGTCTGGCCTGAACGGCAACGGGCACAGCCCGGCGGAAATGGTAGTGAGAGCCGATGAGTCGGAGCATCTGCGTTTCCCAGTCTGGGAAGACAAACGGGAAAATCCCGCAGACCCGTCAAATTCTCATTTTACTGTTATATTTCAACAGGTTAGTGGTGCGAACTGCGG
>NZ_VHOP01000054.1:0-14943 GCF_008704325.1 Acetobacter sp. DmW_125128
AACCGCGGGGTGGAGCAGCCCGGTAGCTCGTCAGGCTCATAACCTGAAGGTCATAGGTTCAAATCCTATCCCCGCAACCACGAATTCCGTTTAATATCAAACGCTTAGGCCGCCCATCGGGCGGCCTTTGGCGTTTCTCCCATACCAACTGGAATCATATAGGAATCATTCGGGAGAGAAAAAACGCGTAGCAGGCCGTCGCATGGAGCGCGGCGCTGGTGGGCCGGGAAGGGCGTGAATCGGTTATGATGCCTTCAGGTCGAGCAGAGTTGCCGGACGTGTTCCCGCAACCAGCGATGCACGGGGTCATGTTCCGAACGGGGATGCCACATCATCGAAACCCTCACTTCCTCGGTCTCGACGGGAAGAGGGAAGGTGTACATGTCGCGCCTTGCTTCAGCGGTTTGCCGTTCGGGAACGCTTGCAATCAGATCGGTGGTGCGGGCGATCGAAAGCGCGGATGGAAAGCTGGTCACAACGGCACTCACCTGACGCCTCAACCCGATGATTTCCAGGGCTTTATCGATTGGGCCACTGAACAGGCCGCGTCGGGAAACACTGACGTGGTGTGCTTCGGCATAATCTTTGGCGGAGATCGTTTCATGACTGCTCAGCCGGTGATCCGCTCTTACGACACCGACGAAGCGGTCTCGCTGGATCGTTTGCGTCCGGATTTCAGGGCCAGACTCTCCTAAAACACCAATGTCCAGATCGATCTGTCCATCGCGAAGAGCATTCGGTTTCTTCTCCGCCTTGATGACGAAACTCAGGCGTATACCCGGAGCCTCACGGGACACGGCCTTGATCAGTTTGCCGCCATATTGGAACACAAACCCTTCGTTCGCACGGACATCGAAAACACGGTCAATCTGCTTAAAGTCCGGTTTCTGCGGGGCCATGCGAAGGGCTTCAGCACTTTCGAGAACTTGGCGGACCGTTTCACGTAATTCGATCGCACGAGGCGTGGGGACTAGTGATCGACCCGCGCGAACGAGGATGGGATCGCCAAATGTCTCACGAATGCGGCTCAGGGTTCGGCTCATGGCGGAGTTGCTGAGGCCCAGCCGCTCAGCCGCCCGGTTAACGCTGCTTTCGGCCAGCAGCATATCGAGTGATGTCAGGAGATTGAGATCGTAAGTCGGGATCATATCAGAGCCCTGCGATACATGGCGTTGGACGCAACTATAAGTTCTTATTGCTGCGCTTTCCAGCATATCATGATTTTCGCATAGTTGGCGGCAAGCGACGACAATGCGATCGGATATGATTGATGAACGAGACTGTTCAGGCTGTTTTGGAAGAGCTGGCTACCGGATGCCGTGTTCTTCACGCCGAAGGGCATGCGGATATGACCCTCGGCCATCTCGGCTGGCGCGATCCTATAGGACGCGGTGTCTGGGTAAAGCGATCCGGGATCGGTCTGGGAGAAGTCATCGGAGCGGCAGATTTCGTTCTGCTTGATTTCGACGGTAACAGATTAGCGGGAGAGGGACGTATCCATAAAGAATGGCCGATCCACACCGAAATTTTGCGTGAACGTCCTGATATTGATGTTGTTGGGCATACACATCCATTCCACGCGACCGCTTTTTCCGCTCTGGATATAGAACTTGAGGCGGTTACCAATGAGGCGGCTTATCTCGGCCTGCCAGTCGCGCGGTTCGACGACACGCGCGGTCTGATTGATACGCCAGAGCTTGGCCGTCAACTGGCGGCTGCCTTGGGGCGACAGTCTGTAGCGTTGATGCGCAATCATGGCGTGCTGTTCGTAGGAACTCGTATCTCAGATGCTGTTCTGACCGGTATTTTTCTGGAACGTGCCTGCCGTTCTCAGTTGCAGATACTGGCGACAGGCAAGCCTTTCGTCGCGACCCCACTCGTTGAACTTGCTTCGAAAAAAGCACAGATCCTTGATCCAAATTTGATCAGGACATTCTGGGATTTTTACAAAAGAAATACAGAGTCCGGAATGTATTCGTAAGACGAAAATGTAAAATTTGTCGATTGTCGCGAGATATTTTCAATATTGGTGACAAATTTTTGACCAAAGCCACGCGAAATATTGCGGCTGCCCCTTACGAATGTGGAGCAGATAACGGATGAATAGACAGACCTCCACGACGATGGCACCCGTTTCCGGTGGTGAGGCAACGCGCCGCTTGCTGCCTTTTGCCATGATGGTTTTCCTTGGTTATCTGACGGTTGGTCTGCCGCTCGCCGTCCTGCCGGTCCATGTGCATGATCGTCTCGGCTTCGGTCCTGTGATGGTAGGATGGGTCATGGCATCGCAGTCCATAGCAACCTTGTTGACACGCCAATTCGGTGGCGTTGTGACCGATACGCGCGGGCCTCGGCCGGCGGTATTGATCGGGATGCTGTTGTGTTCCCTCGCGGCTCTGGTTTACGGGGCTTCGGTGTGGGGCGACTGCTCGCCCGAGATTGCTTTGGGCCTGTTGTTTGTCGGACGGGCTGTTCTCGGTCTCGGTGAGAGTCTGCTGATTACCGGGGCTCTGACCTGGTGCATTGGTATGGTTGGGCCGCGCTATGCCGGACGGGCGATGGTTTGGGTCGGAATTGCGATGTTCGGTGCAATAGGCGGGGGCGCGCCATTAGGTTCGGTCTTGTTGAAACAAGGCGGCTTTGGGGCGATGGCTTTGGCTGCCGCCATATTACCATTGCTGGCCTGCTTATTGATGAAAGGCATCGAGCCGCTTCCGCTGCATTGCGGAAGACGTCTTGGCTTTTTTAAAGTTGTTGGCTTGATCTGGCCTTATGGTACGGGCCTTGCCTTGAGCACGATCGGGTTTGGCACGATGTTCGCCTTCCTTGGTCTCGACTATGCCGGGCATCACTGGACGGGCGCATCTCTCGGCCTGACGTCGTTTGGTGCGTCTTATGTCGCGGCACGGCTAATCTTCGGCGGCCTGCCAGATCAACTGGGCGGCCTACGCGTTGCCCAAGTGACGATCCCTCTCCAGATAGTAGGGCTGGTCATTTTGTGGCTTGCGCCCCATCCTTGGATCGCCCTCGCCGGATGCGCCATTCTCGGTGCTGGTTACTCGCTGACGTTTCCTGCACTGGGGGTAGAGGCTGTCCGTCATCTGCCGCCTCAGAACAGAGGCGCGGCAATGGGCGCATATGTTGCCTTTGTGGACATAGGATTGGGATTGGCCGGACCGCTCGCCGGTACGGTCGCTGACCGAGTTGGATATCCCCCTGTTTTTCTGCTGGGGGCATGTGCATCGGCTGTGGCTCTTACTTTCGTTCTGCGCCTTCCCGCGACACAAGAAAATATATAGCGCGTGGAGATAATTGGCTCCGATGGCTGCTGATTATGGCTTCAATATCCGCGATCTGCGAAGGGTCATTGCGGTTGCGGAACACCGTAGCCTGCGTCAGGCGGCTCTGGTATTGGAGGTCGATCAGGGCACGCTGACACGTTCTATCCAGGCATTGGAGCACGCGCTTCGTATTCCCCTGTTCGAGCGACTGCGGACGGGTGCGCGGCTCACGGTGGCGGGTGTGGCGTTCACCAGGATCGCCGCCTCCGTGCTGGACGGCATGGACGAGGCCATGCTGCATCTGCGGCTGCGGCATAATGGGATGGTGGGCAGGCTCAGCCTTGGTGTGCAGGTGTCCTTCGCCAGCGGCGTAGTCGCCAACCTGCTCGAACGGTATCAAGCCGAATATCCCGATGTGGACCTTCAAATCATGGATGGCCCGCGTGAGAGACTGCTGCGGGATGTGCTGGGCTCCCGCCTCGACGTCGCGATCGTCATAGCGGGCGAGGGCTGGCACGGCCAAGCCATCCCGTTGGGGAAGGAAAGAGTGCTGGCCGCTGTTGCGCGCGATCACCCGCTTGCGGTGCGTGCAGCGGTGACGTGGTCCGGCCTGTCAGATTGTCTCCTCACACTCCCGCGTCGCGGTGCAGGTATGGAGCTTCGCAAGCTCGCGCTGCTGCATGGCATTCTGCCCGAGCGCATCATGTTTCACGACGCCGCCATCGACCGGCTGCTGGCATTGGCACGCCATGGGGATAAGATTCTGCTCGTGACGGAAGGCGCTACCGGCATCAGAATGGATGGCGTCGTCTTCCGGCCCATCATGGATGAAAGCGGCCCGGCGACATTCGATCTTGCCCTGTGCTGGCGGGATGGTGAAAGCGATCCTGTGCTTACCGGTTTCGTCGAATTGGCGCGGCAGACTCAAGAGGATGACGCATCTTTCCCTGGTGCTGGTGCTGGTGCTGGTGCCGTCTGACGCATGGCGGGAATATCGAGCGGGATGTCATCCCGGAAAGACCGTCCCTGAGACAGCCGCCGCCCGAGCGTGTCCAGAAACCGGGCGAAGCGTTCCTGCCCCAGCGCATTGGCGGCGGCCTGCGCCTCGGCTGGCAGGGGCGGCATCTGGCCCAGCCAGAAGCGGATGAACAGGGCATGGGTTTCCAGCGCGATCATCAGGTCGCGCTCCTGGCGCTGCATCTGGCGTGTCAGCCGGTCCAGCCGCCTTGTGAGGGCCGCTTCGGTTTTCTCAGCACTGTCGGGAGATAGCAAGGATGCAACAGCCGTTTCCACCACGGCGGAGCGCGTCACCTTCCGGCGCGCGGCAAGATCGCCGATCTGCGAGATCATGGCGACAGGCAGGGAGACGTTCAGGCGGTCACGCATGGAAACCCTCCATGAAAAGCCATGATGTGACCAAAAGGTTTTTTCAGAAACAAGATCGAAATCGGGTTTGTCGTATCGGGGCGGACCATGACGTAAAAGGAACGGGCAGCGTGGCTCACATGCTGATCCCGAGATCGCGTTTGCGGTCATGCCGCCAGTCGACGCCCCCGTCATCACGCGCGACACCATCGACATAGCGGTCGTGCTGTTTCTCCAGAGACGGCGCCCAGGGCACAAGCTGGAAGCCCAGCCCGTTGTCGATCATGGCGAAGCGCCCCGAGGACAGGCTGAGACGTTTCACATACTGGCCGGCGACGAAGTCGCCGGGAATGCTGCGCTCATAAGTCAGCCCGCTCTCCTGCGCGAGCTTCGCGCCCACCTGATCCAGTTCCTGCTGACGCAATGTCGTCAGGAGATTACGTTGGTAACGCGCTGATCCATCCTGCTGAAATGACGCCAGCCCCCGATCCGCGAGATGCCGGGTGCGCTCCTGCATGGCCTGCCGCACCTCGGCCCCGAAGCCGCTGCGGGCGAGGTCCATGGGCTGGCGTTCCACAAGCCGATGATCCAGCCACGTTGCGCCCGGCGCTTTGACCTGGGCGGCAAGGTCCAGATCGGAGCGGGCCGACAGCACCAGATAATCCTTCCCGCTCGTCCTGCCGGTCGCCGTTCGCACCTCAACGATGCCGCCATCGGGCGGGGCGTCGCGGAAGGCTTCGACGCCGGGGAAGCGGACATGATGCAAACGCCCGTCCGTGGCGTCGATCACGGCATAGGCTTCGCCGGTCAGTTCGTTGTGCAGACCGCGTTCCAGCAACCGCCCCATCAAGGCGGTGGACTGATCACGCCCCGAGATCACGTAATCACCGGGAGACATCCCTCGATCCCGGCTGCGTTCCGTCATGGCACGGTGCATGGTTTTGATGATGTCACCCCGCGCGCCCATCTCGCGTAGCGTGTCTTCCATGCCGGGCGCGAGCGACCACCGACCCGGTCCTTCCGGCGTGGCCAGTCCCATGCGCTCAAGCGTCTGCGTCCTGCCGGTCAGCAGCGCGCGATGCGTCGCGTCCTGGCCGAAGCCGGTGGTGGCGTCAGCCTGCAGGTCCACGATCCCCAGATCGTCGGCATGACGTTGCAACTCGGCATCAAGCCGGGTCCAGCGTTCCGCGCTTACGTCCTGGCGCAACGCGGCCTCGATCTCGTGTTCGGCGCGTGGACCAAGCTCCAGCGACACCAGATCCTCCGCCCGTGAGCGCAGCCCGTGGCTGATATAGTCGCGGGCGATCACCAGATCGGCCCCGGTCTGATCCACGCCGCGCACGAGCAGATGTACATGCGGATTGTCGGTGTTCCAGTGCGACACGGCGGCCCAGTCCAGCCGCGTGCCAAGGTCGGCTTCCATCTGCTGCACGAGGTCACGGGTAAAGCCGTCGAGGTCCGCCATCTCCGGCGCATCCTCGGGCGAGACAATGAAGCGGAAATGATGCCGGTCGTCTTTGCAGCGCGCGGCAAAATCCCCGGCGTCCACCTCCTGACCATCCGGCCCGAACAGATGCGCTTTCTCGCCGTCACGGGTGACGCCATCCCGACGCAGATAGGCGAGGTGATCGGCCAGCGATCCGGGCCGTGCGCCGCGCCCAGCCTGTCGCACAACGCGGGCCTTGACGGTGACGCGGCGATGGGTGTCGAACAGGCGGCTTCTGCCAAACCGGGAATGCCCCCGCCCGAAGGTCGAGGGACCAGAGCGCGGACTGCTGCCTTTTCTCTTTCCGGGGCTGCCGCTACTGCCTCCGCCCGCGCGGCGGGAGGCATGGAGCACCTGCGCCAGAAAGGTCCGGGGACGGGCGCTGCTTCCTTTGCTCCGGATGCGGCCCGGACGGACGTGGAAATCCTCGTCGCGGGCCATCAGAACCTCCCTGTGCAGGAAAACCCCTGAGGAAAGCAGCATACAATCCAAAACCCTGCACACGACCGACCCAGCCTGCACACCAGAAGACGAAGCGCGCCCGCGCTTTGTCGCCCGACGTGGCAGGCCGTTTTATCTTGCCCTCTTAATTCTTCGTGTTTCCCGATCTGCCCAACACCCGGCACATTCCCGAAATGCTTCCGATGGGACGACAGTTTTCCCCTCTCATGCCGTAAATCCCCCGTCACGGCGCGCTCCTTTGCGAAACGGAGACGAACAGGCCATGAGGTGGGGCCACAAATCGCATCACGTGATCAGAAACAGGCATCACCTCTGGCGCGTTCCGGACGACGGTTTGGGATGCAAACGGACCGACAAAAAGCCGATTTCCAGATGGCATTTCGGCGTGCGATTGATTGACAAAACCCGCATCAGAAATCGTGCTGCCAATCGACTCTCGACGCAGCAGGCGGATGACTCTGGAGACGTATTTTTTCGTCTCGTCGGGCAGCGTTTTCCCTGATGTCAAAAGCTGTTCATATCGTCCGGGACCGGCATTGTAGGCGGCGAGAAAACCCGCATCGCCGTAGCGGTCATGCAGCCACCGGAGATAGGCCGCGCCCGCTGTGATGCTGTCGCGCGGATCGTAGGGATCGGCCCCCAGATTCAACGATGCGCGAAGCTCCCGCCATGTGTCGGGCATGATCTGCATGAGGCCCATCGCCCCCTTGGGTGATGCTGCGTGGGCATCGCCCTGACTCTCGGCGCGCATCACTGCCGTGATCCACGCGGGCGGGATGTGTGCCCGCGTGGCCGCCTCGCTGACATAGGCATCGAACGGCGCGGCGCTGGCAGTCTGCACGGGGATGGCAAACCCGCCGCAGACTATCAGCAGACAGAGCGCTATTCTAACGCGGATCATGACGGCGTTCGGGGACGGTTCCAGACCAGATGGAACGTGTCGTGTTCGTCCCGGTCCGGCAGCAGCCGGGCACGCAGAGGGCGGGCGAAAAGCGGGTCATCAATCATCACCGCCAGCCACAACCCGATGCGCTCGCCCTGACGTGCCCAGGCGCAGCCCACCTGTGCGGCGTCATTCTCCAGACCGCGCAGGACGCGATAATCCGGTGTGTTCTCGGTGGCGGGGTCTTCGACGGGAAGGATCGACAGATCATCCTCCATCAGAAAGGTGGTGATCTGGCCGAAAAAGCCGCTTGTGGTGCGCGTGAACGTGCCAAGACGGATCATGATACGTCTCTCCTGATCTGCGGATCGCAGGACAAAAAATTGAAAACTGGGAGGCCACTTGCGCTTACTGAAGCGGATGCGGTCTTTCGTCATGGCCCGGCGCAGTCCGCCCGATCGTGACCCAGATCGGGATCGCGCGTCCCATCACCATGCTGACGGGAAGCGGGCCGAAATAGCGTCCGTCCAGACTGCGTGGTTCTGCCGGGTTCATGACGAAAATCTCGTCTGGCGAGAGGCGATGACAGCCACGCCAGACGGGCAGCGGACGGCCCCGATGATCATTGGCCAGCGTGTCGCCGACGGGCCTGCCATCAATCGTGATACTGCCGTTTGCCCGGCATACGCTCTGTCCTGGGAGGGCCGCGACGGGCTTGAGCAAGGGCACACCGAATGGCAGATAGCCGCGTTGTGACAGTAGCAGGGCCAGCCGGTCGGGCAGACGCAGGGCGGCAAGATCCCCGACATGCAAGCTACCTTCAGCACGCAGCCGATACAGCCCCACCGGGACGCTGGCCGTGCTGTTCCAGAGCAGCCGGGGCGCAACATGCATTGCGGCGGACACTCCCACTGCCAGCACGACGAAATAGGTGGCGAAGAACCAGGCGCGCCGGGTCATGACACCAGCCTCGCACGTTTCAGCCATGCCGCGTGCAGGGTATGCGTGTAGGGTCGCGCTTCCTGTCCGGCGGTGATGCGGTTATGGACATGCCGCCAGTGATCGGGGGAAACCGCACAGGGATCGAAGCCGAAGCGTTCGATCTGGTCGATCACCTCAAGAACATGCTTCACCTGCGGCCAGCCCGACACGTCGAGTAGCAGGTCGCCACCAGGCCAGACAAAGGGCACGGTCTGAAAGGGGGTGCCCCGTTCCACGGTGTGCACGATGGCAAGGCAGGAGACAACCGTGCCATAATCATTGGCGGCCCAGCGGATGAAGCCGAAGGTGCTGCCGGGCGTGAAACTCAGCAGGCGGCGGCGTTTGTCGAGCACGCGGTCGGAGACCGGCCTGCCGAACCTGATCCAGTGTTCGATGCGCTTTTCGATGAAGGTCAGTTCGACCGTGGTCAGGTTGGGATCATCCGCCCTCATGGTCTGTTCCTCCGTGAGGGCATTTCACGCAGGGCGGCGACGTAGTTGTCGTCGGAAGTGTTGCGGCAGCGATGGCGCTGAAGCCATGCTTCCACGTCCTCTCGCAGATAAAGGACGCGAAAGCCGACTTTCAGAAACGGTGGACCGCCGCCGGTGCAGCGATATTTCTCCAGCGTGCGAATGGAGACCCCGATCAGTTCGGCGGCCTCTCCCCCGCGCAGATAGGGGCGCAGGATACGGGCCGGAGACGTGAGCGGGCGTGCGGGTACAGTGACCTCGGGCGTCGGTTGTGTTGGTGGCACGGATGCGCCCGTTTTGGGTTTCGCGATATCGGTCATGAAAGCCTCCCTGTGCGTGTGGCTTGCTTCGGGGGCGAAGCTGAGCGGGTAAGGGGAGGCTGACGGGAAAGAGGCGGTCTGGGAGTGGAGGAAATGACGTGCGCGAATTCCTCCACCCCAAAAGCGTAATGGAGCGTAGGATAAGGCCGGAAAGGAGGGTGGTCAGAGGCCGTCCAGCAGTGAGAGATATCCGCCATGAACAAGCGCGCTGCCTTCGTCGCGCAGGGTGCGGGCCATGGTACGCAGAGCGGAATCGCGCCACATATCGTCGGGCATGGTCCGGGCGCCCGGGTCGAGCAGTTCTGATGCAATTGCGCGCAGGCTGGCACCCGTCGCATCCAGATCGAAGGCATGCAGGCGCAGAGCAAGCTGCCGCCAGCGTGTCGGGGTAATCCGACGGGGATGGCGTGCAGGCAGGCGATAGCCCAGTACATGGGCGCAGAAACGGGCGGCCTCATCACTGCGTCGGCGGTAAGAGGGATCAACGGGGATATGGACTGCCGGGCAGGCTGCGGCCTCGCCATGAAGAGAAAGGCTGAACGTGGCGGAAGGTGTCGCTACCACGATGGCACGGCCCAGTTGATCGGTCTGATCGAACAGGGGATGGCCCAGTGACCGCCATGAGGGAAGGGCAGGCGGGACGAAGCCGTCAACAGCGCGCGTCACGCTGATGACGCTGGAGGTGACGCCCGGTCGCCAGATCACGGGCACGCGGGTGACGGGTATTTCTGGGTTATGCGGGAAAACGTATCCTCCAGCGCTGGCAGAAGGTCTCCCATTCCGCGCTGGGATTGGGTGCGCCTGCTGCGATCAGGCGTGCCGTCTCGGCGTGATCCTTACAATAGGTGGCCCAGCGCCGCATGAAGGCACCAGCAAACCCGGCCTCGTCCAGGCGTTTGAGGGCGGCGCGGTCGGTCTCTGATTGCCAGACGTCGAGCGGCATGGGGCGGCCTCCCGGATCAGGTCCGTTTGTCGCTGATTTTGTGAGAAGCCGAGGATTTCAGAAACGGAACGAGCCTGCATAGAGCGAAGGTCGCATCACGTAACCGCATGATTCACTTCATGAAAGTGATAGCAGGATCATGAGCTACGAAAGAGAAAGGCTGTCGGTGCCGGGTGCCTGAGTGTCCGCTCAGGAATGTAGAGAATACTCCGTGGTTAAATACTCTGCAAGAGGTTGCCCTGTCCCGTATGAGCATACGGGAGATTCTGGCAGCGAACCTCAAACGATACCGGCGTGAGCGCGGTGTGTCGCAGGAGGAACTGGCCCATCTAGCAGAGATCGATCGGACCTATATCAGCTCGCTGGAGCGTTGCCAGTATGCGGCATCCATCGAGGTCGTGGATCGTCTGGCGAAGGCGCTTGGAGTGCGGGCATCTCAATTGTTGGATGCACTAGATTAGGGGCGGGAAAAGATAGCGTGATTGCCCAAGTTGGCATGTGAGTGGCATAATGCCGCAACTAAGAGTTTTAAAGTTCTATTGAAAGCGAAGAGTTCGGTGGCAAACACGGTCTGGGGTAGTACGAACAAGCCAATTTCGGCCAAGCGGCTCGCGGAGTTGCTTGATAGTGCTGTCCAAGTAGATGGTACCATATATATTGGATATCCGATTCTTGGTACTCCAGATGGTGCATTTCCATTTGATGCGCTTTTGTTAAGCCCGACTTATGGTGTTATAGCCTTTGACATTGTCGAAGGCCGTGATGCAGGTGATTACCAATCGCGACAAGATGATATTTATGCAAAGCTTCAGTCAAAGCTGCTTCAATACCCATCTCTTGTGAAAAAAAGGAAATTAATACCACAAATCAATGTGGTTAGTTATGCTCCTGTAGTGCAGGATTTTTCTGAAGATGATGAATATCCTCTTCTTAATGATAACAATTTAATTCAATTTCTGACCAATCTATCGGAAGGAGATAAAGAGATCTTTCCGAAAGTGGCGGCAGCTATACAAGCGCTCACAAACATACGAAAGGGCCGGAGGAAACGCGTGCAGCTCACTCCCAATTCTAGGGGAGCGAAGCTGCAAGCATTAAACGACTCCATTGCTAATCTAGACGCTAATCAAAACGCTGCGGTCGTTGAAACAGTTGAAGGCGTGCAACGGATTAGGGGTTTGGCCGGATCTGGGAAAACGATTGTGTTGGCACTGAAGGTTGCCTACTTACATGCTCAAAACCCAGATTGGAAAATAGCAGTCACGTTCAATACTCGGTCTTTGAAAGGCCAGTTCGAGAGATTGGTTAATACATTTGTTATTGAGCAGACTAGCGAAGAGCCTGATTGGGATAATATCCATATATTACATTCGTGGGGATCTTCCTCTTCAGAGGGCATATATTATAATTTCTGTAAGGACCATGGTCTTATTTATAGAGATTTTAGGTCTGCAAGAGATAATTTTGGGGACGGCAAAGAATTTAACGGTGCCTGCGCAGAAGCTTTAAAGGAAGTGACTCGACCCAAGCAAAACTATGACGCGATTTTAGTTGATGAGGCGCAGGATCTGCCAGCCTCTTTTTTGAGAATGTGCTATTCGGTCTTAAAGCCACCGCATCGTCTAGTGTACGCTTACGACGAATTACAAAGCCTCACTGATACTTCGATGGCTGGGCCTGAAGAACTGTTTGGTATCGGAAAAGATAAGCGGCCATTAGTCGTATTTTCGCCGCCAACTTCAGGGCAAGCGCGGCAAGATATAATTTTGGAAAGATGCTACCGTAATTCTCGTCCCGTTCTCGCTACGGCGCATGCTTTAGGGTTTGGTATATATAGAGAGCCAGGTGGCCTCATTCAAATTTTTGAACAAAATGATTTATGGCTTGATGTTGGTTATCGGGTGAAGGAGGGAGTGCTTGAAGACGGTTCGTACGTATCGCTAGAAAGGACTAGTGATACTAGTCCACGTTTTCTAGAAGAGCATTCACCAATTGATGATATAATTGAATTTAGGGCGTTTGAGACAAAAGCTGAGCAGGATGCTTGGCTAGTGGATGCGATTGAATACAATATAAAACATGATGAGTTGGTCGCAGATGACATCATCGTCATTAATCCTGACCCGCTTAAAACGAGAAAAAATGTCGGCGATGCGCGCGCGGAGCTTTTTCAAAGAGACATCAACTCGTCTCTTGCGGGAGTTTCTACGAGTCCGGATGTTTTTTTTGAAAGTGATGTTGTCACATTTACGGGCATCTTTCGGGCAAAAGGCAATGAGGCTGGCATGGTGTATATTATCAATGCCCATGACTGCTTTGATTCTCGTTATCCTTCTTATCTAACTACCCTTCGTAATCGGCTTTTTACGGCAATAACTCGTTCAAAAGCCTGGGTTCGAGTTCTCGGGGTTGGACCAGAAATGGAAAAATTGAAAGAAGAGTTCGATCGTATAAAACAACATCAATTCAGATTGGATTTTCAATATCCAAGTGAGGAGAGAAAAAAAGAATTAAGGATTGTAAATAGAGATTTGACACAAGCTCAACGGGGACGAGTAACCCGGAAGGTTGATGAGTTGGCTAGTATCATCTCATCACTGGAGGCTGGAGAGGTGAGAATTGAAGACCTGCCTCTAAATCTCCGGAAAAAATTAAAGGCGTTGTTGGGATAAGATATGACTCCCGAATCAACAATTCAACAAATTCGAGATGTGATTACTCTTTTGATCACTAAAAGTATAGTGGACCACCAGCACTATCCGTGTAAGCATCCTGTTGGTAGAACAGTCCAAATAGGTATAGCTGGTTCTCCAGATCTTTCTGCTAGCTTGAAAGGTATTTCTTACGAAAAAGCATATCTCGCTTTGCAAGCAGCGGGAGCATATCATATGAGAATGATTGATGGAGCCCTTCTGCAACTGCTTTATTGCTTTTCGGGTCGTTCTTTGCTTTCTCACCGGCTCTGCTTCTTTCCGTCACCTTCCCTAGAAATTTATGATCAAGCATATAAAATCTATGAAAATGATGAGATGTTCGGTGATATATTTTCTCTGCAAGCTGTAAGAACGCCTATTAGGTTTGATTATAGTTCTTCAGATGATGAGTTCACGGAGATAGACCATCCTCGATCGCATTTTACTTTGGGTCAGTATAAGGGATGCCGTATTCCTGTTAATGGACCCTTAACTCCATTGCGTTTTATGAGATTTATTCTGAGAAATTTTTATAATTCGGTATATGAGGAAGTTAATATAGATAAAAAAGCCCAAAAAACGTCTTTTTCAGATACAATAACAGAAAAAGAAAAAGAAATACTATATATAACGACTTAAGTGAAGATGTTTTATATTCCGAGTTGGTTTTTTACAAAATCTGCCACTTCATCTGCACTGTTTTTAATGGATGCTAATTTCAAATGAGCATACCGCGCGGTGGTCTGCACCTGCGTATGGCCCAGCAGCCGCCCGATCATGGTCAGGTCCGCGCCAAGCTGGAGCGCGTCCGATGCGAAGGAATGGCGCAGATCGTGAATGCGCAGCGTGTCCAGCCCGGCCCGCGCGCGCAGCCGCCGCCACGGTTTCTGGATGTCCGTCAGATATTGCCCCTCCACCTTCCCGGTGATGACATGGGGATTGCCTTCGATCCGGGGAATGTCCGCCAGCACGTCCAGCGCAGCCTTGCCGACGGGCACGACCTTGGCCCCGGTTTTGGAATCCGGCAGGCGCAGGACACCCGCGCGGACGTCTACATGCTCCCATTTCAGGGTCTGGATTTCCCCCAGACGGCAGCCGGTGAGCAACAGCAGGCGAATGCAGGTTGCGGCTTCCGGCTCACCGTCCGCCTCGCGGAGCACCTTGCCCAGCCGGGCCAGTTCGTCCGGTGTCAGGTAACGCTCGCGCTTCACCTCTTTGTAGCGTTTGACCTTCCAGCACGGATTGATCCCGTCTGACCGTAAGCCCCATGTGTCGGCAAGGGTAAACATGATCGACAGAACGCCCAGCACCCGGTTGGCCTGATAGGGTGTCTCTTTCAATCCCTGGTGCAGTTCGACGACATCGGCGCGGGTGACGTCGATGACCTTGAGCGTTCCCAGCTTCGGCGTGATGAACAACTCCACGCAGCGGCCATATTCATATTGAGTCGAGGGCTTGCAGTGGGAGGCGACATGCTCGTCGAGGAACCGCTTGCCAAACTCTTTCATGGTCGCGGCGGCGCGTAGGCGGTCGCGCTGCGCGCCGGGATCGCTGCCCAGCCGGACATCGGACAGATGCTTCATGGCCTCGGTGCGAGCCTGATCCGGGGTGAGGGGACCATGAGGACCAATATTGACGCGGCGGATGCGCCCGCCCGCGCGGAACTGGGCGAGGTAGATTTTCCGACCCGACGGATGGACCCTGAGACCGAAGCCCCGAAGCTCGTCGTCCCAGAGGAAATATTCCTTGCCGGTTTTTGTGGCGGCTTCGACGGACCGTTTCGTGATTTTGACCATGAGGAATCCTCCCTTGGTTGGAATCACTGGAATCAAATAGGAATCATTTGGGAGTGAAATCAGGCGATTCCAGTCGTGGAAGAGTGTAACAGGAGCAGAGTAAAAACTTAAGAAAAACCGTCATTTATCGTAGAAAAATCGGTTCTGTGCGGCAATTGTACAAGTATTAGACTGGAACTCATAACCTGAAGGTCATAGGTTCAAATCCTATCCCCGCAACCACGAATTTACAAATAAAATCAATGACTTCAAAGGCGGCGCAA
>NZ_VHOP01000055.1:0-8044 GCF_008704325.1 Acetobacter sp. DmW_125128
TCACTCACAGGCCCACCCTCCATCGGTAAGCCTCTGAATCACAACCGCTCGCTCAGTTCAATAAATTAATAGGTCCTGAGCCTAGATGCCATAAGTGTGGCCTCACAAACAAAAAGAGAAAAAATTATAGATATGCTAAGAAAATGCAATTTTATTGAAAAGAAAATCACGGCAAGAAGCACAGTGTGACAGATGGCGATCATATACATAGCGTTTTTTGCGCCCGCTCTGCTGACCATCACTCCCCCTGCAATTGTGCCACATAATCCCGAAACAACACCGCCAATACCGTTAAAAATACCAACAGCATTGAGAGGAATACCGTGGTCAATCAAAAAGGGCCCTGTCAAACCCTGCACTAACCGACCACTCATTTCATACGTAATGGTCAGAACGATACCACACCATATTTCTTTTCTTCCAAGAGCCTTCAGAAGACCGGGGCGCGATTCCTGAGAACTGGCTGAAAAAATCTTCCCGTTTCCAGATTATAAAAGAACATGGGGGTAGTAAGACTTAGGACAATAAAAGCCATAATAAAGCAGTCGGCTCGCCACCCCAAGGCGCCATAAAGGGTTACAAAAATACTCCCGCCTAATACCAAACCAATATAGGCGCCCCCAACCTGCGCCATATTGCCTGTCCCCCTATTTTTTTCGGAGATCTGTTCAATAAGGAATGCATCACAGCTAATATCTACGATTGTTGCAGAAACTGCCGCGCACAAAAGGAGCACGAACAGACCCGAAAATAAACGAGGGGGTCAGAATGCGATGATACATAATAACCCAGCAGTAACACACTCCCCTACCAGGATGATTTTGCGCGAATGTCTTCGGCCAGTTGTCGAAATACGCAACCTTTCAACAGGCTGCGCCCACAGGAATTTTATAGCCCAGATCAGCATCACCAATGAGAGCAGGCCTATTTTCCCTAACGAGACATGCTGACTGCGCAGAATGGTTGGCAAACCGGCAAACGTAAGCCCACCCAACACGCCTTGCGCGATGTAAATACCCCAGATTGGGGGAAGAACCCCGATGTTGAACAGAGGAACTGAATCACTTTTCCTGCCGATGCCACTCATTATCTGGCAGTATCTCCCATGGCAACCTTAAGGTTGAAGCCGACAGTTCTGCCAAAACTGATCTGCGCCACATTTCCCGCAGGCCCTGTAAAGGCATAGGTACGGTATAGTTTGTCGGTTACGTTGTTCGCATAAACCATTACCTCGTAACGGCTCCCGAAAGACCAAGTTGTTCTCAGGTCTAGCTGTGTGTACGTAGGCTGTTTTAGCTGGTTGGCAATATCAAAATACTGCGGCCCAGTTACACGCAAATCCAATCCGGGTTCAATACGCCCAAAACCCGTTTGAAACCGCGTTGAAAGATGCCCCGCAGCCATAAACTCAGGAACGTAAGGCATACGCAGGCCAGCATAGTTATTGCCTGCGCCATCATTAAAGCTATCGAACTTTGAGATTGTTCTATTGCCATCTGCCCCAATAATCCAACCGGGTCTGAACTCCCACTGAATCTCCCCTTCCACACCACTGGCATGGGCGCGTGCCGCACTGGCAATTGTCTGGTAGCCTGCTGAACCAACATAGACCTGCTCATTCTGCAGGTGATTATAAAAATATCCGACTCTTGCAAAGAATTGTTTATGACGGTACACTGTCCCTATCTCGTAACTCAGCTCCCGTTCCGGATTGTAGGATGTTGCATCTGCAATACTTGTCGGGGCGTAGTTAAACCCGGCAGGCTTGTAGCCCTGACTGACCCGACCATGAAGATGCCAGCCCGGCAAAGCTTCATAATCAAGAGAAACGTTACCGAGACTCATGTTCTGATTACGGCTCTTATTGCCCGCATAAAGCGTTTGCCCGCCATAGGTTGAATTGAACGCTATGCTGGACAAATCGCGCGAGAGACGACCACCTAGTCCCAGATCCAGATTTTTCAAAATATGCCAATAAGCATTGCCATAAAGGGCCACTGTTTCAGCACGGTTATGCGATGCGGTCAGTGGGTAGGGCATGTAACTTGGAACATAAGCGGCTGTCTGGCTTGTGCGGTCCTGATATGTTGTCTGATGATAAAACCCCGTTACAACATCAAAAAAACGATGTTTACCTTCAGTGCTCAAACGCAGTTCCTGCGTATTGGCACTCCACTGCTCCGGCTGCGTGGAAATATACGAATAGTAAGGAAACGAACGCGAAATATCGCTGTCCTGCCATGAGGCTATGGCGCTGAGTTTCCACCCATCAAAATGATAGGTGCCGTGGAGGGATTCGTCATGTCCACACCGGCTCAGGCGCGGGTCGGGAGTGCCCGGCACAACGCTTGCCACTTTACGGTCCCGCAAATGGTTGAAACCCACATAAACATCCTGACTCCCGTAACTGCAGGAACCATCAACAGCAAAGGCCAACTCCCAGGGCTGATCGGTTGGCGCAAGTCGCAACGTGGCGCGCCCTCCACGGCTTTCAAAACCACCAAGGCGTCTGGAACCCGTGGACGGATTACTCACATTGCCCTGCTGCTCCTGAGAAGTCAGGGCAATGGAGCCATAAAGCCAGTCTTTTATCAGACTGCCGTCTGCCGTGCCGGTTACATGGTAACCATAACGGCTTTCCGCCCCGGCCTCGAACGAGGCGTGGGCACGCGGACCGGGCTGGCGCGTTGCAATATCAATCACGCCGCCTTCCGCACTTTGGCCATACAGGGCCACCTGTGGTCCGCGCAGCAGTTGCACGCTCTCAATACCAATAAGAGACTGCATAGCGTTAATGGGAAGCACGGGAACATCATCCACATAAAAGGTTGTAGCTGGATGATAGAGGTCCTGCGCTGAGGTAATACCGCGCACTGTAATGGCAGGGAAAAGAAAGCTCCCCGAGCTTTGAATCTGCACACCCGGTAACACGCGCGCCAAATCATTCGTGTCTCGAACCTGTTTCTGGCGGAGTTGCGCGCCAGTCACAAACTGCCCGCTTGTGCCCGTCTGGTCCAGCCGCCGTGGCTGCCGCACACCAACGACCTCCAGATGTTCCTTTGCGGCTTTTGGCGCACTTGTGTTGTTTTTGACCGCTATTGTTTCTGCCTGTGCAGAACAGGACACAAGAACCCCGCCAGCCATCAGGCCTTTATAAAGTTTCTGATGCCACTGCGCTGTTGTGTGAGTATTAAAGTAAGACATATCCTGTTTTCCAAAGAGAGTAAGGGTCAGTTCAGTGGACATTGGGGGCAACCCATGACCTGGGGCGCTGTTGTGCGTGCCAGAGCCGGGCATAGGTGCTGTTGAAAGACATAAGGGCCTTGTGCGTGCCACGCTCCACGATGTGGCCGTTTTCCATCACCCAGATTTCTTCGGCCTCCTGTGCAATCCACAGGCGGTGAGCAATTGTGATTACTGTGCGATCCCCGCCAATGTGCTGTAGGGTGCTGCGAATGGCAGCTTCGCTCATCGTATCAAGCTGCGAGGTTGCTTCGTCCATCACCAGTAAAGGTGCGTTCATAAGCAGTGCACGCGCTATGGCGAGGCGCTGTTTCTCTCCACCAGAAAGTGCTGTTGCCGCTGCCCTGATCTCTGTGTTCAGGCCATGCGGTAGATGCTGAATGAACTCATGGGCATGAGCCTGTTTGATGGCAGCCAGCACAGCTGCTTCAGAGGCCGCTGGGTAACCAAGGCGAATATTGTCGGCTATTGTGCCTTCAAAAAGATGTACATCCTGAGGCACCAGAGTAATGCTCTGGGCAAGCATACTGCGGTCCATACTCCGCAGATCCACTCCCGCTATTGTAATAGCTCCTGCACCAACGTCCTGCAGGCGAAGAGCCAGATGTGCAAGTGTGGTTTTGCCAGAACCCGAAATACCAACAAGTGCAATTTTTGTGCCTTGCCGGATTGTTCCTTCAATCGGAGCAAGGCCACCAGCTGAGGGATTATCGGCATCAAAACGAACAGAGACTTTTGAAAAATGCAGGTCGTAGCCATCCGGCCTCACGGCTGTTTCAGTCTGGGTCATGCCGGGTCGGGCCATAATCTGGCTCATACGGTGGAGTGTATTCCTCGCAAAACGTAACCCAGCAACCTGGCCTGCCAATTCAACAACACAGCGTGTAAAGCGGTAGGTCAGTATAATGGCTGCAAAAACAGCACCAGCGGAGAGACCTTTTTGCTGAAAACTCATGACCAGCACGCCAATGGCAAGCGCCATTCCGGTCTGGGCGGCAAGGGCATACCCCATAATGGCAGGTGCGGGAGCGACCTCAAGCGCCATCTGGGCTGTTTTCAAGCTGTCTGTTGCCGCCTCTGCACGAGAGGAAATCTGCCCCTGCGGGTCAAAAAAACGGATCTCACCCGCACCTTCCAAAAGCGTCAGTGCCGCCTGTGCATAAGCGTCCTGCGCAGAGGCAAGACCGGCATCGGCTTTATCCAACAGACGAAATGCCAGCAGCATCATAGCGATAACAACCGGCAAACTGAGTGCCAGAACGACCGCCGCAGGAACTGAAAGGGAGCCGATCAGGGCAAGCAGCAGAACAGGCAAAGCCATACCGGGAATGACAACACCCCACAGATGGGTAAAAATGTCCTGCACAGCTACAAAACGGCTTGTCATGAGGTCCAGCAGTCCGGCACGTTCGTCTAGCAACTGCCGCTGGGCCGGAAGCGCCATCAGATGATCAAGCAAGCACAGCCTGATCTGTGACATGGCACGATACGTGCCGGTAAAATCTTTTACCAACCCCTGGGCGCGAAACAGCGCTTGCAGGCCAAAAGCTACGGCCAGACCTAACAGGATCATGAGCACACACGTCATACTGCCGCGCCCTTCGGCCATCCATTGCACGCTGAGCAGTAACAGGACATAGCCTGCCGCTTCAGCCACAGAGGATGCCAGACCATACACAAACCCTGCGCGCAACGCGGGGTCGGCAACAAGAGTGCGCAACAGAACCTTGTAGTATCCCTTCATGGCATGGCTCCATCGCCAAACTGGTGACGGGCATAGGTTCCATAAAGTGCAGATTTTTCCATGAGGTCTTCATGGCACCCCAGAGCAGTCAGGTGCCCATGCTCCATAACCGCAATCTGCGCAGCCTCGCGCACAGTGGCAAGCCGATGCGCGACAATAAGGATCGTACGCCCCTCAAGCGTGCGCGCCAGAGCTTTCTGAATATGGAACTCCCGTTCCGGGTCAACAAAAGCCGTTGGTTCATCAAGCAGAATAACAGGTGCTCGACTAACAAGTGCGCGTGCAATAGCCAGCCTTTGGCGCTCACCACCAGAAAGGCGGGCACCGTTCCGCCCGATCGGGCCATTCAACCCAAAACGTTTGACACACCCCAAAAGATCGCATTCTGCCAGAACATTCATCAGGTCACTTTCAGCAAGGTCCGGGCGATACAGAAGGAGATTATCCGCAAGGGAGTGCCCAAGAAGAACAGGATGCTGGAATACTGGGCAAACAAGCTGCCCAATAGCTTGCGGCGCAAGTGACTCAAGGTCCTGACCGCCAATTAAGACACGGCCGGATGTTGGTTTGAGATTGCCTGAAGCAAGCTGCAAAAGTGTACTTTTACCCGCCCCACTGGCCCCAACAATGCCAGTTACCTGCCCCGCAGGACATGTTAGCGAGAAAGACGTCAGCACATTCTCATTTTCAGGGCGTTCAAGACTGACATTTTCAAACACAACATCGTAGTGCCCGCCTGCCTGTACCGTAACTGAGGAGTGCAGTGCTGCGTCTTGCGCAGTATTCTCTATCTGGAGTGCGTTAAGGCGTCCCAATGTTGCACGCAGGCGTGGAAGCGTGCCTGAAACAAACATAAAACGCTGAAGAGGCGTCATCAGCCCCATACCCAGCAGAATGGAAAACAGGCAGTCAGGCAGGCCAAGACCCTGCGCCATATGCAGGAACATCGCGCATGGCAGCACCACAAGCAGGTTTGTGCCAACGCACATAAACACCATGACATAACTCCATCTGGAGCGGTACGTCATATCGCACGCCAGATGCGCCACATCCTGCAAGGCCTCTGTCAATAGGGGCAGAGAACTCGGAGGTCTGTTAAAAACCTTGAGGGTCATCAACCCTTCCAGACAGGCCATGATGTTCTGGTTGATTCTGACATCTGCCCGATGCCATGCCCGACCATTGCCAGAGGCAACACGCCCGATCTGCCGCCAGGCCCATGCGGCTACTGGCAATAGTCCGACGCTGGCCAAAGCCATGACTGGGGAAATAACCACCAGAAAAAGCAGGCTGACCACAACTGTCACAAGGCTGATAATTGTATCGGGGAAAGTATGCGCAATGGCCGTCTCAAATTCGGCACTGTCATCAAGCGCCAGTTTTTTTAACATTGCTCTGTGACTGGTCGTATAATCAGCCGGAAGTCTTTGTGTGAGATTTAAAATAGCCCTACGTAAATCCCTGACCACATCAAATGCCAACCTGTGGCAGAGCACAGATGTTGCCCCCTGACACAGAAACGGCAGAAAAACGGCGGGGAGCAGAAACAGCGCAATCCGCGTAGCCGACTGGGCAGGAAGAGAACGAAAAAGCTGGCTTAGAACAACAAGTGGGATAAGCGCGCTCAGGGCTGTCAGAGCAGAAAAAACACTGACTACATAAAACCGTGCTTTATACTGGCTTATATAATCAGAAATACTCAAGCGGTCAGATGAACGATAGGACATATGCAGGGCTTTAATCTGTTCCGGCAGTTAGAAAGGCACCTCCCTTCATGATCGGAGTTGACGCTCATCGCTACCGCGATCGAACCAAACCATTGCGATCCGGTCCTGTAATTGATAATCATTCTTATTATTTGCAACTCTGAGGCCATAACGCTCATGTCCGTAGAGATTTTGTCGCGTGTTTCACGCACGCAAATGAAGCAGGCTCATACGTTTTCTCCGTCCTCTTACAAGAACGTGGACAAACTCGGCGATGAAGCGGCCTTACAAGGCCGGATGCGCACATTCATTCTTAGGGAGGGGCTGGAGCTCGGTGTGTTCGACCTCTATGCGCGCAAGGACTTCATGGGCACTTTTTCTGCCTCCCCCCAGCTTGTTGTCGTACTGATTACTGAGGGTGTCGCTTATGGCACTTTCCAGCATCGCACCGATCACGCGCCCTCTCCGCGTTTGAACTACCAGATGGGGGACGTCATTGTTGCTTGTAATCTGACCGCCGGAGAAACAACCTTTGGGCTCACAGCAGGCCAGAAGCTCAGCGGAATAGAACTCAGGGTCAGCTTTGATCTGCTGGAACAGCTTATGCCTGGCTTTCTTACTCGGGCGGCATCCCACGACAGGCCTGTTCAGGTTATAGGAAAAGCCACGTGCTGGATGGCACGCCTCTCACGCACATTCACGCTGGGCGCTACAGCACGCACACTCCGGGCAGCAGCCGCGGATGGCAGGCGCTCTCTTATGCTGGAAGGGTTTTCCTTATGCCTGCTGGATGAAGTGCTGGAAGCCTTTGATGGCGATAAAGAAGCCACACTCTGGCGTCAGGCTGGTCGCTACGAAGCCTGTATTCGCGAAGCGGCCGCGTTACTGACTACCCACCTCGCCGAGCCATGGACAATTAAAATGCTCGCAGAGCGGGTCGGCCTCTCTGAGAAGCGTTTAAAAGACGGGTTTCAAAAATACTATCAGAACAGTCCGTATTGTTTTTTACAAAAAGCTCGCATGGATATGGCTAAATCCTTACTTATGCGCCAAACCACAAGCATAACAGACGTCGCTTTACAGGTTGGATATTCAAACAGTTCGCACTTCGCAAAACTCTTCAAACGAGAGTTTGGTATTAGTCCATCCAAGGTACCCATGAACTTTTAGAGCCTGATTCGAAAGTCTTTCAGCACTGACAATGTCTTGCGGTTCTGCAAGTCAGCAGGCGGATTGAGGCGATCAAAGTCCACGCTGTTGACGAAGCTATGGACTTTTCCCAGTCTTTGGCGAGCCGCCTGCAGCGACCGAGCCAGGCGAATGTTCGTTCGACCACCCAGCGGCGAGGCAG
>NZ_VHOP01000056.1:0-21419 GCF_008704325.1 Acetobacter sp. DmW_125128
ACCTTATCGACCTTATCGACCTTATCGACCTTATCGACCTTATCGACCTTATCGACCTTATCGACCTTATCGACCTTATCGACCTTGCTTTCTCCTCTTTTAGGTAAAGACCACAACAATACGAATGAAAAAAATGGAAATATTATTCCAGCGAGTATCCACTGAGTAATACTTCTATTTAGGCGGTATGCTAAAAAGGCATTTATTGAGGATGATATGAAAATAAAAGTAATAAAAATAATCATTTAATTAACCAAACTTATTTCCACGTCCATTTACCTACTACACGGCCATTAACAACGATTTCTGACAAGAGCGCTTCATCGGCAGGGTAGGTTGGATTTACGCTGATAATTCTTACTCTGGGAGGATTAGAGCGTGGAATAACCTGTAATTGTTTGATAACAATACCTAATCCGTTCCAGATAACATACATGCCATCTGGTGTTGGTATTTTATGGTCTGTATCAACCAAAACTCTATCCCCAGCGTTTAATTCGGGTTCCATAGAGTTTCCCACCACGCGAACAATCGCTAGACTTTCTGAGTTTGGTAAATAACTTTCGATATAATTTTTAGGTATTTCCCAAGCACCTAACACAACATGGCTTTCAGCAAGTCCACAATGCTCATCAATATATGCACCTGCTCCTGCTTGTGGAGATATATCGAACTCTCTTATCCTGACGGATCCTTTTTGTGGTTTTCTACTACAATTTGCTTCTTCTGCGCGTTCTACTGTTGCCGTGAGGCCATCTTCCCCGGCTGACACGCCAGCTAATCCCCAGACTTCATTAGGAGTGATAGGGGGTTCTCCCCGATCAACTAGAAGCGGCACCATAGCTTTTACCATGGGTATAGGAAGAAATTCGCGCTTATAAGTCGTTTCGTATGTGCGATATGAGGAATATTTATCTTCATATCCCAAAGCTTCTGCAAATTCTCGGACGGTATATCCGGCGCGATTTCTAAGGGTTTTCAACCGTTGGGTGACATGTATCTCGTTCATTTATCTATTCTGTGCGATAGTGTCGCACATGTCAGTGCGTAAATTCCGCTTGCGGTCTGTGCGTAAAAGACGCACAATAATCTTATGTCGATTATTCGTGATGCAATAACTGCCATGGGTGGCACCAGAAAAGCGGCTAGAACGCTCAATTTGCCACCTTCCACCGTTCAAAGCTGGAAAGCTAAGGGGCGTGTGCCTGCTCATTGGGTAATCCCATTGGAAGTAGCTAGCGGATTTAGCCGCGAAAAACTGCGTCCAGATATCTTCTCTAAGCCTGAAAGCACTGGAGTTGCAGCATGACTGATTTCCATGAAACCAACCATGCCGCAGGGGCCGGAAGCCGTCACGCGGATAGTGTCCGGCGGAAAACAGGTGCAGGAGGCGATACCGTTATCGTGCATGCTGTCCCGCAACCGTTAAGGTCTCAGGGAATTTTGAATGATATTGTTCCTGAGCCGTCCAGCTGTGCCTTTGCTGAGGAAAAAACAGTCTCAGCTACCGCTTTTCCTGCAACTGAAACAGCCGGAAGATCAGCGTCTGAATTTTCGCAGGATATACTTGAAAGCTGCTCCTTAACCAGCGCCAGCTCTGCATCAAGCCACTCAGCATTTCGGCCTGTAGTATGGGCAGTATTTGCTATCATTCTGGCCATAATTATTTCCATTGCAAGAAGATGGCCTCGTAAGTTTTCCATAGAATCGTCCTTTCATGTTGTTGACGCACCCATGATGGACGTAGCCAGCAGCGGTATCAATGCCGCTGCTGGCACCCCTGATTTCCAGAAAAACGTAACTGCTGGAGTTGTGGCATGACTGATTCTCATGAAACCAACCATGCCGCAGAGGCCGGAAGCCGTCATGCGGAAGGCGTCCGGAGCGAAGGCCTGAGCAATGAGCAAACCCTACGCAAGTGGGCCTTGCAGACAATTCTGCTCAGCCCGCACCCGATGCCTAAATCATGGGCAGAGTTAGAACGTGGGGCATCGCGCTTGATTGCTTTTGTGAAGACTGGATCTTCAGTCCTTCCAGATATCAGTTCTGTCGTAAATGCTTCCTTCTTCGACCGGAGCGTTCAGGCCGGGAATGAGAATGTTGGCGCCCTTAAGGGCTTCCAAAATCTTAGTCTGCGTACTCTCCAGTTCGGAAATGCGGCGTTCCAGTTCTTCCGTAGTCGGTTTCATAAAAATTCGTCCTTTCATTGTAGTTGCAAGAACATGATGGACGAAGCGGGCAGGGGCGACAACGCCGCTGCCCGCACATCAAAATAGAACGGTATCGGCATCATGATTCCGTTTTCCCATCGCTTTCTGGCGTCTATCAAAACAGCCACAAAACATGCGGTTGAAGCCGTTGGAGATTTTCGTGCAGCAGCCGGTTTTACGCGCGTGCAGAAATCCCAGCTGGAAGCCTATGCCAGCAGGCATCAGCCAACCGTTATCCCTCTGGACGTTGCCATAGATATGGACAGATGCGCTGAGCAGCCCATTCTACTTTCAGAAATGGCGCACGCGCTGGGGTATGTTGTGCTGCCCATGCACGTTGGCCCCGGTGATTTTGGCCGGGATATGAGCGAATACAGCATGGTTTCGGGAGAGATGGTCTCCACCGCTATCCGCATTCTGGAAGACGGTGTGATTGATCCGCAGGAAGCCAACGAAATTGCACCCAAAATGGCAAAAACCAAGCATGTGCTGGAGCGGGCGCTGGCCCGTATTCATACCATCCAGCAGCTGGGCAAGCCGTATTCTGTAAAAGGGGAGGGCCAAGCTGATGGCTGACCTGATCCGCCCACATATTCAGGACTTTGCGCGGGATGATCTGCCATCGCTCAAGATGGTGCGCTCCATGCCTTCCGAATATCGCGGCGTGTTCGAAAACCTGCGTGACGCGCTGAAAGAGGCACGTTCCTGCGTGTTTCGTTCTGGCCAGTATGTGCTGACTGATGCGGAAATTGCCGTGCAGGCATGGCTGCATCAGGATGTGCTGGCCCGCGTGCTGCCACAACTCATCCAGCGCGGCTTTCTGGCGCGGGATGATGAAGGCGCATTGTTCAGCCCACACCTGTATGATCGCCTGTTGCGCAAGGAAGAGCGTGAAGCTGCCAAGGCCGAAGCAGATGCCCGCTGGCAGCAGATGCAGGAAAGCTGTGATGTGCCTGAAGGTATCAGCCGCAAGGCTATGGCAGCGCGTGAAAACGGTAAAAAAGGCGGCCGCCCACGCAAGAACCCAGTGATGAACACCACCCAGCGCAGCATACCGCTGATGAGCACTGTAGATGGCGGCAAAGGTGCTGCAGAAAACCCAAGCAAAAAACCTATCACGGGTTTGGGTTATGAAACTTCGGTTTCTTCGGTTTCCATAGATCTAGAATTAGAGAGAGATATTAATATTCCTTCTAGTTCTATTTCTGGGGAAACCGAAAACCCAGCACTGGCTCAGGAGCAGGTGGCCCAGACAGTAGCCCGCGTGATTGCCACGACCGGCATGAACGATCAGGCGCCGTATGCGGTCTCGCTCGTGCGCCGCTGGATGGGACAGGGCGCAGAGCCAGATACCATTATTTCCGCCATTCGGGAGCATACCGAGGCCATGCGCAAGAATGGTGAGGAACCCCGGCGGCTAAAGGTGTTTGAAGCCGCAGTTTTGCGCGGCATAGAGGTGCAGCACTTGCGCCCGAAAGCGCAGGATACAGCCCCCGAAACACCGCAGATAACTAAGGAAAACGCCAAGTTCGAGCAGGCATGGGCCAAGGCCGCCAAGGTTTGGAAGGATGCGTTTACCGATTGCCGAGATTTTGGGGCCGTAAAGCGCCGCTGGCCAGAACTGGCGCAGGAAAATGGCCTGCCGCCCGTGCCGTTTGAGAAAGCCGCGTATCAGCAGCACTTCATGCACCAGCAAACCGCACAGGTGGCAGCATGAGCCTGCGTGTGTTGCTGCGAAACCTGCGGTTGAGGGCTGAAGGCAAGCCCAACCCGATTGATGCAATGGAAGACCTGCGGGCCAAGTTGGCCCAGGAACAAAAACGGCGCAAAGAATGCTGAATTGTTATCCAGCCTCTTTGCGCCGTTTCAGCTCAGGTTCAACGCAGGAGAACGCCACATCCTCTTACGTATGCCAAATGATAGGCTAAGAAAGAGAGAGTGGCAACATGTTGGAATTACCCCCTACACCAGAACGCTTGGAAAAATGCGACCTTACAGATGTGGAAGTGCGACTGAAGAAAAACGGTAAGCCGCATTACAGTTTGCGTGTAGGGGCCGTGTATGCCCTGCATAAGGTAGGTAGTATTTCTGATGCTCAACTGCGTGCAGCAGAAGATTGGGCACGAGACTATGAAACCGGCATTCTTGGTGGGAAAGATCCGCAGGCTTCCAAGCAATGCGGCAAGCCAGATGCAGAGTATGCCATTCTTTCCCGTTTGGCAGCGGTTGATCGGTGCCATTATATTGAAGAACATCTTGGCAAAGTTAGTGAACGTATTCTGATCACGGTGATGATTGAATGCCTATCTCTGAACGAAATGGCTTTGGCTTTGGCTTTGGTTAAGCAAAAGTTTGATAAAGATGGGCAGCCGATAAAAAAAGTAGTTGGCAAGAACGATATGGTGCGATTGGCAGGTAAGATTGATCTTCTGCTGGAACAGTTGGCTGAGGCATATGCTAAGATGCATGAAGCGCGCGATGACCTAATCACTGACTGGTCTTCTGTGCCAGCGGCTATACAAACCTGATTGGGAAGTAGATGGCTTATGATTAAAACGAGCTATGATCCTGAAGCAGATGCCATGTTTATCTGGCTTGGACCCGAAAATGCCGAATCTGTTCGAACAGAAGAAGTATCCCCGGGTGTGATGCTAGATTATGATGAAAACGGCAAACTGATAGGGGTTGAAGTTCTGGATGTGCGTGAACGCACTGCAAAAGGTAGCGTAAATTCATAATTGAACTCAATCTCTCATGAAGTTGGCGTAATGCGGCAACTCCGTGAGAGAATACTGCCCCATGAAAATGTCATCTCTCGCAGCGTAGGTTATGATTGACGGTATACGCAAAATGCGTATACCGTTCGGTTCATGGACGAACCAACACCTCTTCATTCTGTCTGTGAGCTAAAATCATTTCGGCGTGCAGCTAAAGATGTTGGCATGACGGAAGATGAAATTACACAGCTTGTCAGTATGTTGGCGCAAAATCCAATAGCGGGTGATGTGATCAAGGGGACTGGTGGTTGCCGTAAAGTAAGAGTGCAAGGGCGAGGTAAAGGTAAGAGCGGTGGCTATAGAACCATAACTTTTTTCTCTGGACCTAATCTTCCACTCTTTCTTCTGACTGTTTTTTCTAAAGGAGAATGCGAGAATCTCTCACAATCTGAATGTAATTGTTTGGCAAAACTGACGACACAGATTGTAGAGGCATACGCAGAAAAAATCGTGAAAGTGAGCACAAGAGCATGACAAAGACAGCATTCGAAAAGATCCAAGAGGGTCTGGTCGAAGCTCTCTCCGTGGCAAAGGGAGACGCCGAGCCTGCCCGCATGCATGTGCCGCCTGAAATTAATGTCAGGGCGGTTCGACAGAAGACCAATTTGTCCCAAGATGGATTTGCTTCGACTTTTGGGTTCAATATTGCCCAGGTTCGCAATTGGGAGCAGGGTCGCTCCCGGCCATTAGGCGCTATGCGTGCTTACTTGATGCTCATTGACCGCCATCCCGCAGAAATACAGAAGCTTTTGCTTGAGGCATCTCAAAGGGAGACAGATTGTCCTGACATTAAATATGGATGAAATTGCCCAGTAAGGCAGAATTGAAATTCACGGTTGACGGGTACCCCTAAACCGGTTAGTTCTGGTATCCTCTTCGAAGTCGTGTGCCCATCTGGGACACGGCTTTTTTTGTGTCTTCTGAAAAGATGAGCCAATGGAACACGGGCAGAATTTCTGCCGGGGTGCCGTTGTTCTGTCTTCCGGGAAACCATCTCTGATTGTGGCAGTCTCCAAGAATGGGGCCGTTATTGTCCCGCTTCGGCCTGCCAGCCTTCCGCACCATCGTTCTGATGTCACTATGCCACCACATGCGGGGGCTGACATGGCAATGGCATGCTGTGCGGAGTTTTCACACGAAATTTTTTCGCGCCTGAATCCGCTTAACGAAACCACCAGCGTGTGTTTCGGTAAGAAGGTCATGGTGCGTGTGGATGAGGCTATCCATCGAGAGATTGTTTCCCGTGTAGGCGAGCAGTTGCCGCCGGGCATCATTAAGTCAACTCTTCATCCGAGTTTCTGGAATCGTAGCCAGAATTGGTGGCTCGTTTACGGGTTTAAACCTGATGCAATTAAGCGAAACCCCCGCGCTGCGTGAACAGCCGGGGGTTTCTTTTGTCCACCCCTGACCTTTCCAGGAATGAACATGCCTGATCTTAAAGATCTCTGGCGTTTGGTACAAGTCATGAATGAAATTAAAGCATGGCGCTTCACCGTGATTATGCTTGTTGGTCTAATCACTGGTCTCGCATTTGCTATCGAAAAAGCACTCCCTGGCGTGGCTGCTATCATTCAGGCATGTCGGTAAAAAGCGTCATGATAACGCGGAATTATCTAGCGCGGCATAACAGATAAGCGAAACCCCCGGCTGTTCGAGCAGCGCGGGGGTTTCTTGTATCCACCCCTGACATCACCAGGAATGAATATGCGAGATTTTAACGCATTTATGGAGTTTGTACAAGTAATGCAGAATCTTGAAACTTGGAGATTCATAGCGCTTTGGCTTGTAGCAATCCTATTTGCTGTTGCAGCTCTAATTAGGGCTGCAAGGGGAAACTAATATCTCATGGAATATGACAGGCCTATGCCGCGCATGATTTCGATCAGCATTGCTATCGCAATCAGTTCAATCGGCATTACCTCTATTCTGTTTGGATTGGCGCAAGTTATTCACGCAATCAAACTGCCATAAAAGGCGTCATGATAACGCGGTATTATCTGACACGGCATACCCGCCAAGGTGTCAGATAACCCGCAGAACACCCCCCAAACCCGTCAGATAATCTCTGTTATCTGACGGTTTTTGAGGGTTGGAAATGACCCGATAATATAGGGAAATCAAATGGTTAGCGGTGATCAGCCCAGATCGACCGCGCCAGCAGTGCCGGATGATGGCATTCACCGTGCGGATCTTCCGCTGGTCAAAACGTGGCTGCACAACCGTAGCAGCAACACGGTGCGGGCCTATCGCACCAACGTTGCGGAGTTCGCCCGTTTTGTTGCCAAGCCGATGGCAGATGTTGCCCTGGCTGACATTCAGGCATGGAACGACAGCATGGCCGATGCGGCGGACAGCACGCGGCGGCGCAAGATCAGCGCCGTGAAATCGCTGCTGACCTACGGCCACAAGCTGGGCTTTCTACCGCAGGATGCGGGCGCTGCGTTCCGCATGGAGCGTGGCCGCGACAATCTGAATGAGCGCATTCTTTCGCGCCAGCAGGTGTTGGCCATGCTGGCAGGTGAGAAGGATCCGCGCCGCCATGCGTTGCTGGCGCTGCTTTACGGCACCGGCCTGCGGATTTCAGAAGCCTGCGCGTTACGCTGGCGCGATATGACACGCCGCCAATCGGGCGGCATTGCAACGGTTTTCGGCAAAGGTGGCAAAACCCGCCATGTGCAGGTTTCACCATCGTTGTGGAAAGAGATCGCGGCTGTGCGGTCTGATGTTGGGCCTGATGCGCCCGTTATCCCCGGCCACGATGGCGGCCCGCTTCATGAACGCGCTGTGGATCGCGTTGTGAAGCGGGCCGCAAAACGAGCGGGCCTGCCGCCTGATGTCTCTGCTCACTGGCTGCGCCATGCTTTTGCGTCACACCAGTTGGACGCGGGGCAGCCGGTGCATTGGGTGCAGGCCCAGCTCGGCCACAGTTCGCTGGCCACGACAACACGATACAGCCACGCCAGCGCAGACGCGGCGGGCGCTGACCTTCTGGCCTGACGCCAACCGGCGCGGGCGTTTCTGACAACGATGGAGAATGACAATGCAAACCGTGCCTGACGGTTTCATGCAGGACAGTCGCGGGCGTTTGGTGCCGGAAGCGAATGTCCGGCCATCTGACAAGCTGCAAGATGAGCTGGTGCGCCGTTTGCACCGTGAAGCCGAGCCGGTGCGGCAGTTCATGATGGATTTCAAGCGGCTCTGCTTTGCGGAGATCAACGCCTTTCTGGATCTGGTGGCCGAGCAATACAGCACCAAGCTGGGCAGCGACAAAGGGAACGTCACCCTGACCAGCTACGATGGCACGCTGCGCGTGACTGTGGCGGTCGGCAACGTCATTTCGTTTGGCCCTGAAATTCAGGCGGCGCAAACGCTGATCCATAGTTGCCTGAACCGCTGGTCTGAGGGCGCGAACGCCAATCTGAAAGCTGTGGTGCTGGATGCGTTTGACGTGGACAAGCAGGGCAGCATGAACGTGGGCAAGATCCTCGCGCTCCGGCGTCTGGAGATTGACGATGAAGAATGGCAGCGCGGCATGCAGGCGATTTCTGACAGCGTGCGCGTGGACGTGACCAAGGATTACGTGCGGTTGCACCGGCGGCCATCGCCAGATGCCAAGTGGGAGCTGGTGACGTTCGACCTGTCCAAGCTGGACGTGGCCACCACATGAGCAGCCGCAAGAAAGCCGTTCTGACGTGCATGAGGCCGCTTGTAGGCGTTCTGGATACCAGCATAGCCAAAGAGCCACCCAAACGCGCTGACGGCTTTTATACAAGCCCTGAGTGGCGTGCCCTGATGGCTTCCATCAAGCGCAAGCGGCCGCATTGCTGTGAACAGTGCGGCCGCACTGGCACGCGGCTCTTTGGGGATCATATTCAGGAGCTGAAGGATGGCGGCGCACCGCTGGACGAGAACAACGTCCAGTTGCTTTGCGGATCCTGCCATACCGCCAAGACCGCACGGGCGCGGGCAGCACGAAACGCCGTTGAATACTGAAAAACGGCGGTTTTCTGCCATTTTTTCGATGGTATGCAGCCGCGTCATGCACGGCTGCCATGCCATGCGTCCAGCGGGTAGGGGGAGGGGTAAAAGTATAATCGCCCCAAGGCACCTGAACCGCGCCAGTGGCACGCGTGAAAAATTTTTCGTTCCAGCGTTTTGAAGTGCGCACTTTTGTTGCGCGGGATGGTAGGGAATGCCCAAGAAAACTGACACGGATTGGCACGCGATAGAGGCTGATTTTCGCGCAGGAGCCTTGTCAAACCGCCAAATTGCAAAAAAACATGGCGTAGCCGAAAGCACGCTGCGCAAGCGCATTGCGTCCGGTGGATGGGTGCGCACTTCTGCGCAAAAAGTGCGCAAAAATACCAAAACTGCGCACCAACCTGCGCACAATCCCCAGCGCAACCCCGCTCTACCACGGGAGAAACTACCATCCACCGGGCGCAGATCTGCTGCCAACGTGGATGAACGTATGGATGAAATGGTGTCGCGCCTGCTCGGTGAACTTGAGGATACGACATCCCATCTTGGCGAGATTTCCAAAGCGATTGAGCTGGAAACAGCAGACGATACCGGATCGCGCCGGCGCGATGCGATGTTGAAGGCCATCACTATCAAAGAGCGCACGGAAAGCCTGCACAAGCTGAGGCAAACCCACATGATGGGCGTCACGGGTTCCGGAAAAAAGAAGGGCGTGAAGGAAGAGCGCCGGGAAGCTGCCGAGAAAGCAGCCAGCGGCAAGTTCTCGCGTATGTCTTCCCCCAAACTGGTTGTGAACAATGGCAAGTGAAACCGAGAAAAAGCCCGCAACACGCAAGCGCAAGGCGGCAACCACCGCACGAAAGACCGGGACAGCCACCACACGGCGCAAGGCAGCGCCTGCGGCCAAGGCGGGCCTGTCATGGAGCACAGCCTGCCGGGATTGGGAAAAGCGCATCATTGCGGGCGAAAGCCTTGTGCCATGTGATCCGCTTTTCCCGGACGCCGCTGCGCAGGGGATGGCTGTTTTCAATGCCCTGAAGATCATGGATGTGCTGGGTGAACCGACCATTGGTGAATCCTGCCGTGATTGGCTGAAGGACTTTGCCGCCGCCATTTTCGGTTCATATGACCCGGAAACCGGCAAGCGCATGATCACCGAGTTTTTCCTGCTGGTAAGCAAGAAAAACACCAAGAGCACCATTGCGGCGGGCGTGATGTTGACGGTTCTGATCCTGAACTGGCGGCAATCGGCCGAGTTTCTGATCTTGGCACCAACCAAGGAAGCCGCAGACAACGCCTTCAAGCCTGCGCGGGACATGATCAAGGCAGACCCTGAACTGGATGCCCTGTTCCATGTGCAGGATTACACCCGCATCGTGACGCACCGTGAAACCGGGGCGACACTCAAGGTTGTGGCGGCTGATGGATCTTCCGTTGTGGGCAAGAAAGCCACCGGCATTCTGGTGGATGAGCTGTGGGAGTTCGGCAAGAAGCCAACGGCCGAGAACATGCTCATGGAAGCCACTGGCGGCATTGCATCCCGTCCGGAAGGTTTCATCATTTACCTGAGCACGCAGTCGGATGAAGAGCCTGCCGGTGTGTTCAAGAGCCGCCTGGAATATGCGCGTGGCGTGCGGGACGGCAAGATCAATTCGCCCCGGTTTCTGCCGGTTATCTATGAATTTCCCAAGAAAATTCTGGATAAGAAAGGCGAGCACAATCCGGATAACTGGTACATGACCAACCCCAATCTGGGGGTGTCAGTATCGGATGAGTTCCTGCGAGACAGATACGCCCAAGCCAAAGAGGCTGGGGAAGGCGTTTTGCGCGTCTGGATGGCCAAGCACCTGAATGTGGAAATGGGCATGTCCCTGCGCGAAAAGGCATGGGCAGGGGCCAAATATTGGGAACATCAGGGTGATCCGCTGGTCAAGCTGGATCTGATCTTGGAATGCTCTGATGTGATTGTCTGCGGTATTGATGGCGGCGGTCTGGACGATTTTCTATCTCTGGCTGTGCTCGGCCGGGATGAAGAAAGTGGCGATTGGCTGCACTGGCAGCGTAGCTGGGTATTTCAGGACGTGCTGAAGCACCGCAAGGAGGAAGCGCCGCGCTATCTGGATTTCCAGAAGCAGGGTGATCTCGTCATTGTCCATGAAATGCGTGATGACAATCGGCAGTTGGCGGATGTGGTGGAGATGATCGACCAGTCCGGCAAGCTGGCCATGGTTGGGCTGGATCCTGCGGGTGTGGCTGAAATTGTGTTTGCCCTGCATGCCCGTGGCATTGAGCAGGAGCGGATTGTCGGGATCAGCCAGGGCTGGAAAATGACCGGGGCCATCAAGACGCTGGAGCGCAAGCTGGCGGATGGCACGTTTTCCCATGGGGCGCGTCCAATCATGGCCTGGGCGGTTGGCAATGCAAAGGCGCAGGCCAAGGGCAACAATATCGAAATCACCAAGCAGATGGCAGGCGGCAAGAAGATCGACCCGCTGATGGCGCTGTTTGATGCCGTGGCCTGCATGAGCCGGAACCCGGAGCCGCCGATCCAGAGTATTTATGACCGTGAGGAACTATGGGAATCCTGAACAGCATTTTCGGCGGCGGTCAAAACACGCCGCAGGAACGTAAGGAACCCTTGTTCTTTGCCTCTGGCAACCCGGAAAATCCCAGCACACCGCTTACCGACATTCCAGATTGGTCGGAATGGCTGGGATACCCTGGTGGCCGGAGTATGGATTGGGCGCCACGGGTAACGGAACGCACGGCCATGGCCTGTTCTGCCGTGTATCGGTGCGTGACGCTGGAAGCCGGTGTGATTGCCGGTCTGCCACTGAAGATCTGGAAACAGCATCCGGGCGGCCAGCGGGAATTGCAGCCGAACCACAAGCTGGTTCCGTTGCTCAATACAGTGCCATATCCGGGCCGTTCCCTAACCTCGTTTGTCTGGCGTGAGCTGTGGGGCCTGAATGTGCTGCTATGGGGAAACCATTACAGCGCCATACGGTATGACGGCGCTGCACGGGTGATCGGGTTTGAAACCTTCATGCCGTGGCAGGTTCAGGTGGTGCGCTTACCTGCCAAACCGGGTGTAAATTACTACGTCTGCACACATCTGGACGGCACTGTGGAAACTGTCCTGCAAGAGGATATGATCCACATACCCGGCCCCGGTTTTGATGGTGTGAAGGGTCTATCGCGCATTCAGGCGTTTGCGCGTGGATCCATTGGTCTTGCGCATGCGATGGAAGAACGCACCGGTCGGATGCACCAGAATGCTGCATTGCCCAGCGGGGTAATGCAGGTTCCCAGCCGCATGAATGATGATTCCTTCAGGCGCATGAAGGCGCAGTTGGATCAGAATTATTCGGGTGTTGGTAAATGGGGCAAAACCATCATTGTGGATGATGGTGCGAAATATACTCCATTCCAGTTAAGTCCGCAGGATCTGCAAACCATTCAGGCCCGTGGTTATCAGGTGGCGGATATTTCCCGTTTTTTCGGGGTGCCGCTTCATATGCTCAATGCCACGGATAAAAGCACATCATGGGGCACGGGCCTTGCAGAAAACACGCTGGCTTATCTGATTTTCACGCTGGATGCGGATCTTAAACGCATTGAGAGTGAACTGAACGCCAAGCTGTTTTTAGGCACGAATTTCTTTGCGGAGTTTGACCGCGAAGGGCTGCTTTCCATGGATCCGCTGAAAGCGGCCCAGGTCACGGCAGCGCAGGTGCAAAGCGGCCAGCTTACAATCAACGAAGGCAGGGCAAAGGATAACCGGGCGCCAGTCTCTGGTGGCGATACGGTGTTCATCAATGGCGCATATGTGCCGCTGGAACAGCAGATCAAAGATCCTGCACCACCCACGCCTGCTAAAGAATGAGGCAACATGTACCGACATAATTCACCAGCAGCCCGGTTTTCCAACCGTGTGTTGTTGACGTGTGCGCAGGCTGGTCTGCCCCAGACATTAGACGTGCGGCCGCGTGCCGCAGCTGATCAGTCTGCCGTTATTTACCTGTATGATGAAATCGGCCTCTGGGGCGTCACCGCGCAGGATTTCACGCAGAGCCTTGTCAGTGTTGGCCCTGGGCCGATTGAATTGCACATCAACAGCCCTGGCGGTGACGTGTTTGACGGTCTGGCCATTTATTCCGCGTTGCAGGCGCACAATGGCCCGGTTTCTGTTGTGGTAGATGGTCTGGCTGCTTCTGCGGCCTCTTTCATCGCCTTGGCGGGTGATACCATCAGCATGGCCCCGAATGCCTTTCTGATGATCCACAATGCCTGGGGCGTTGTAGTCGGCAATCAGAACGACATGACGGAAACAGCCGCAGTGCTTGCCAAGATAGATGCCCAGCTTGCTAGCCTGTATGCAGGGAAAACCGGCCAGACCGTGCCAGCCATTGCGGACATGATGAACGCAGAAACATGGTTTACGGCGCAGGAAGCCAAAGAGGCTGGCTTTATTGATAGCATTACGGATGCCAGCCAGAACAAGGCGCAAATGCAGCTGAAGGCCGGGATGTTCACCAAACAGCCCACTGCTCAGCAAAAGCCCCAGAATACGCTGTCAGTGCCCGATATCGCGGCACGCCGCCGCATCGTTCAGCTGGCTGAAGCTGAAAACTGACACCGGCTGCTGAACAGCGGCCACCCCATTTTTTCCGGAGACAAGAGAATATGAAATCCAAGGAACTGCGCGCCAAACGGGCGAAGCTGATTGAAGACGCACGCGCTCTGACTACTGGCGACACCATGACAGCCGAGCAAGCGGCTCAGTTTGATGCCATGATGACTGAGGCTGACCAGATGAAGGCACAGATTGATCGCATTGAACGTGCTGAAGATGCTGAACGCACACTGGCGCAGGGCGTTGCCAACCGCGCAGATGACAACGGCACCAGCCCGGATGAACAGGAAGATGAAGAGCGCCGCCATAAGCGTGTGTTTGCTTCATGGTTGCTGGGCGGCATCAACAGCCTGACAGGCGAAGACCGGGATTATGTTGTTAAGCGCATGTCGGCGGCTCAGTCCCAGTTCAAGAATGATGCCAATGGCACAGGCACAGGGCCTGCCGGTGGTTATCTGGTGCCGCCTGCCTTTTCCGATCAACTTCTGGTTGCACTAAAGGATTATTTCTCGGCTCTGGATCTGTTTGATGAGGTTGCTACCGCAACAGGTGCAGATCTGCCGTGGCCTACCAATGATGATACCAGCCGCCGTGCCCGGATCATTGGGGAAAACAGTCAGATCGGGCAGTCCCCCATGCTCTTTGGCCAGTCCGTCCTGAAGGCGTTTCTGTATGCCACGGATGCCGTGCTTGTCCCATGGACACTCATGGAAGACAGCTTCATTGATCTGGATGCCTTCATCACCACCGCGCTGGGCACAGCATTCGGGCGCACGTTGGCAGATGATCTGACCAATGGCACCGGCAACGGCATGCCCATGGGTGTGGCAACAGCCGCAGCGGCAGGCCCAACCTCTGCGGGTGATGCCATTGCCTTTGAGGACATCATGGAGCTGAAGCACAGCGTAAACCGTGCGTATCGCACTGGCGCCGTGTTCATGATGAATGACAACACGGTCAAGTCTCTGGCGTTGCTGAAGGATAACGAAGGCCGTCCGCTCTGGATCCCGTCCTTGCAGGTGGATTGCCCGGATGTGCTGGCAGGCTTCCCGATTGCCGTGAATGAAAGCATGGCGGACGTGGCGGCAGGGAGTGCCCCGATCCTGTTTGGCAACATGAAGAACTACAAGTTCCGCGTAACCAAACAGGTGTCCATTGTGCGCCTGAACGAACGGTATGCTGATTACCTTCAAACCGGCTTCTTCGGATATGCGCGGTTTGGTGGTGGCCTGCCGTCTGCGGCTCAGCCGATCAAGAAACTGGTCATGAAGGCCGCCGCAGCTCCTGAAGCAGGCGGCTAATCATGCACACGCTTTCGCTGGAAGGCCCGTCAACAGTGCTTCCGCTGGCCCTGCTGGCGGATATGAAGGCAGAGCTGGGCATCACTGATGGCACCACAGATACCATGCTGGCAGGCAAGCTGATGGATGCCTCCAGCATAGTGCTGGATTACATCGGCAGCCCCTTGCTTTCGGGAGAATGGACAGAGGAATTTGTCATTGAAGGTGGCGACCTGCTGAAAGAGATTGTTCTTTCAGTGCGGCCGCTAGTTTCCATTTCCTCCATTTCCCGAAACGGGCAGGAGTGGACGCCTGATCAGCTTTCAGACCTCGTTCTGGATAAGCGGGCAGGCATCCTCTCACATCCCACACCAACGCGGCGCAGGTGGCAGCATGGTGTGTATAATGCCGTTTATACGGCCGGATACGCACCACCGCAGGTTGCTGAGGATGGCACGGTGAACAAAGGCACACTGCCACAGACCATTTCACGCGCCACGGTCTTGGCTGCTGCGGCCATGGTGCAAGGGGCAGGGCGAGATCCCAACCTGAAATCGGAAAGCGTGCAGGGCGTGGGTTCCACCAGCTGGAACATCGCTTCAGGCACAGGCGGCTTGCCGCAACAGGTGGCCGATATGCTTGCAAGCTATCGCGGGGCGCATCTGTAATGGGCTGGATCACACAATCACGCCGCCGCCAGATCATGGCCAAGGGCCGCCAGATGGTGCTCACAGCACGGGATGGCAGCAATCCGGTCACGTTGCGTGCGTATGCGCCACCGCCGCAATCTTCACAGCTGGCAGACGGCATGCCTAAGGCAGCATTCATTGCCCAGACACTGGCGGATGAACTGAACGCGGCCAACGTGACGCCACGGGCGCAGTGCCGCCTTCAGGATGGCCCCAAAACCTACACGCTGACAGATGCCACACCCGTTTATGACGGTGCCACCATCTGCGGCTGGACGCTGATTGCAGCAGGAGGCGACTAATGCCCTCAGAAACAGTCTGGAATGATGCTTATGCCCGTGCCAGTGCCGTGGCAGCAAAGTTGGGCCTGTTGATTGGAGATCCGCTGACCTGGGATTTTTCCAGTAATCAGAAAGCCTTCGCAGCTCTGGATCTGGCGTCCTCCAGCATAGAAAGCCTGGAGCTGGGTGATAAGCAGGCGCAGGAAAGTGGCCAGATCTGCATCATGCTCTGGATACCACAGGGCCTGATGAACACACCCACGGCGCTGTCCATCATGAATGCGTTTGAGGCAGCGTTTCGCACCCAGCCGGTAGATCCGGATAAACGCTGGCCCGCTGGCCTGTTTTACGAAGGCCAGAATTACACGCCACCTTCTTTTCTTGGTCAGACAGGTAATTGGTATGTCGCCACGCTGATGGTGGATTACCGCTGGCAGAACATTACGGAACAAACCTCATGAAATTCTTTGCTCTTATCGAAACAGCAGCCAATTCCGGCCAGTTTCGTCTGTCTGATGCCATGGTGGAAGCACAAAGCACCACCGCTGCTCTGGCATTGATTGCCCCCACCATTAGCCCCGGTCTGCGCTATGGCGCATGGCTGTACCATGAAGTGCGTGGGCTGCCGGATTTCTCGTCCGTTACGGATGCCGAAAAGGGCAAAACCTACAGCGTGCTGGCGCAGGTTGGCGGCACAGATCAACCGTGGGTGGAAGATGGACAACAGCTTGTTTCCACGCTGTGCGATGCGTCCAATCTGTGCCTGTCCATGTCACAGTATATGGGTTTCCGTCTCGGCCTGATGCCGGTGGATGAAAAGCCCGTAGCCGCACCGGCCACATCCGGCACTGAAACGGCACCTGCCAGCTAACGCTCCAGCATTCTCCATTCTTTCAACACAGGCCGCCTTCGGGTGGCCTTTTTTATTGAGGTAATCATGGCTTTTACTGGAGCCACAGCGGGATTGGCCGCCGGTGCGCAAACCAATGATACGCGTGTGGATTTCGCGCTGGAGGCAACCTACGGCACGCCGCCAACAGGCAACTATCAGGCCCTGCGCATCACGGGTGAAACCCTGTCGCGCTCACAGACCACAGCACGTCCGGAAGAAATCAATTCCGTCAAGGAGGTCTCGCAATCTGTGGTCACACAGGTGCAAGCATCCGGCACAATCTCCGGCGCTCTGTCGTCTGGCACGTTTGATGCGCTACTGGCAGGTGTCCTGGGTGCTGATATCATCCCCATGACCACCCAGACATCTGGCACAACGTTTTTCACCATCACGGGTTCAACACTGACCATCAGTGGCACAGGCACGTCTGCATGGATGGCGACATTCGTGGCCAATGCGGGCACGATTGTTATCAATTCTCCCAGCAATAATCTGAACAACGCCATTTTTGCGTTCAGTTCCAAAAACAACACCGCAGGCACATTCAGCCTGATTGCAGGCCCGTCCGTTACGGGCACAGTGAAATCTGCCAACGGTGATACGATTTCCGTGGGGGGATGCCTGAACGGCAATCTGGATAAGACGTTCACATTCCGCAAAAAACTGCTGGGCCAGTTCCTGCTATATCCGGGCAGTCTGGTCACCCAGATGCAGATACAGTTCCAGCAGGCGCAGTTTGATACGGTTAGCGTTGATATCACCAGTGCTGATGAAGTGTTGTCTGCCACAGATGTTTCAACGGCTGTTCTGCCTGCGCCATCTGGAAAAGTTCACAACTCTGTCAACGATTTTCTGGGCTGCACCATTAACGGCAACAAACCTGCCGGGTGCGTCACGCAGTTTACCTGCACGCTGGCGCGTAACGGTGCGGCCAATGATTATGGCATGGGCCATGCCAGTGCCTGCGGCGTGCGCACAGGTCAGTTTATGGCCAGCGGCAGCATTGAATTCTATTTCCGGAGTTGGGATGAATACAATGATGCGCTGAATGGCACGCAGGGTGAAATTATTGTCCAGACTGTTGATGACAGCGGCAATGGCTATGCCTTCATCTTCCTGAATGCGGCCTTGCGGAATGCTAAGGTCACCACGACGCAAACCAATCAGACCGTAAAGGTCTCGTTTGATATTGAGGGCAACCCCACGGCTTCAGGCGGCACGTTCGCCATTGTGCCTCTGAGCGGCGTTCCTGCCACCGGCTCCTGATCGTTCGTTACGTCAAAACCAGTTTCACCAAGGGGCGTCACACTATGATGTCCCTTTTTATTTGCACCCATAACTCACAGGGTTTTAACCATGGCCAAACTTTCCTCCTTTACGCGCAACGCAACAGCTATTGCTGAGGGCACGCCTGTTACCGTTGGCGTGACAGACCAGTTCACCATCGTCACCAAAGGCATGACGACAGATTATGCAGACCGTCTGTGGGCACTGCGCCGTGCTGCTGCCATCCGTTACAATGCTGGCCTGTCTGCAACGGATGTGCCGGTAAATGAAAACAACCTGCCGCCCTCCATGGATGATGCGTGTCAGGCACAGGCTCTGAGCGAAAAATGCCTGATTGATGTGCAGGGTCTGGAAAACGATGATGGCACTCCGATTGATATTTCCACGTTCAAGGAAATGATCACGCATCGCGAAAACCGCGCATTGCTCGCTCTGGCATTGCAGGCGGCGGCATCTGTTGGCCGTGCCACCAAAGAGCAGATGCAGGCCGCTGAGGGAAACTAATAGCCGCCCTGCGCTGGCATCTGATAGACGGCCCGGTTGTGGCGGCCTGTGCTGTTCAGCCCCCACCACCGCGTGCACTAGACGCATATGATGCGTGGCTCCGGAAAGTCGATCCGGAGCCTGCCAATCTGCTGCCGTGGCGGTGCTGGCACGGGGTAGCAGGCACGCGCCGGCATCGGGTGGAAAGCTGGGGCGCTGGTATGGGAGCCACGCGTGGCGTGTCTTATCCAATGCCTTTGGCAGATGTCGAGATCCTGCGCTGGTGCCAGATGCGGCGGCTGAGTGAGGCGGAAACAGATTTCACGTTCCAGCTCGTCAAATCACTGGATCTGACATTCCTCCAGATCCGCAATCAGCAGATCAAGCAGGATCTGCAACACACGTTCAGGAAAAGATAGATCATGGCACGGGCACGTATGGCAGAGGTTCTGCGCAAACAGATCATTGTTTCTGCGCGTGCAAGTCTATCTTCTGCGGCCCTCCACAAAGCGGCTGCGGATGCCTGCCGTGCCAATCGTGATGAACTGATTACATCTGGGCGTGCCTCCAGCACATTCCGCACAGCTGTAGATGGGCGCGTGGGGGATACGGAAGAGCACGTCAATCTGGATGGTGGCATTGTCCGCTACGTATTTTCCTATCTGGCGCAGGCTGCGGCATTTGCCCTGGACTACTGCCAGAAGCATTCGCCAGTGCACAGCGGGGCCTATCGTGACAGTTGGGCGGTGCGTGTGAATGGAGAATGGTGGACGCGTCCAGCTGCCACCATTCAGCCTGGTAGCACGGTGGAAATCGTGAATACGATGCCATATGCCCGCAAGATTGATACGGGTGGTCAGAAAACCAGCATTCCACCAGGGATTGTGGAAGCCGCACGGCAAGCGGCCATGAAACAATATCCCACACTCAAGATCGCCCGCAAATTCCTGACCTTATCAGATGGACGCGATGCCCGTGGCGAACGTCTGCCATACATCCTGAAGGCGCAGGGGATTGAAAGCGGCCTGACGTATTCAAAAGACAACAAGTGGGAGCGCCTGCGTAAGCCGCGCCGCAGCAACCGCAAGGATCGGCAGGCAGGGCAGGTCATGACGTATCCAGCTCTTGTGCTAACGGAGCCTTCCAATGGCTAAAGTTTCTGAGGTTATCAATGAAGTCATTACCCGTTTTGTGGTGGATGATCAGACCGCACAGCCCACGGAAGCTGCTGGCGCACGCATAGACACGCTACTAGATAAAACTGATGCACTGGTGGAAAGTGGCAAGCGCATTGGGGAATCATATCAGGAAGGGTTTGAGGCAGCTGGATCTGCTGCAAACCGCACGGTTGAAGCAGTTGTATCTGGCACCGGGAAACTGGAAACCAGTGCTGGGCGCCTGAAGGATAGCGTAGATCAGATCACCCATGATGTGCAGCTGGGTGCAGGCAACACGGAAAAAGCCCTGTCCGGCATTAGTGAGGCTGCCGAAGATACGATTACAGCTGCTGACAAGATTAACACGTCTTTCAAAGACAGCCTGAGCGATACCACAAAATCTGCTGAAGATCTGGTTACAGTTATCACCAGCAGCGCCACCAGTGCGGATAAGACTTGGCAGAACACGGCTGCACGGACGGGTGACAGCATTTCCAAGATCCAGCGCCAGATCCGTCTGGCACAGGATGAGTATGACCGGCTGGATGCTCGTGGGGTTGAGGCCATTGGCAGTGGCAGCACCAATCCGGAAGATGTTACGCGCGTTCTGGATGCGCAGCGGGAAAAGATTGATGCCCTGGTGCAGCAAGAAGCAAAGCTGCGTCTGGCACAGACGGCTACGGCAGAAACCTTCACCAAAATGGGTGAGGATGGTTCCAGCGCATCTGCTGTTCTGGAAAAGCTCTCTGCTGCTGAAATGGCAGAAGTCATGTCCCTGCGTGAGCTGCGGGCAGCATTTGAAAGCAACCTGCTGTCCCTGAACGGATACCGTAAGGGCGTGCAGGATATCACGGCAGATTATGCCGACATGCAGCGTGCATCTGATGGCGCTCTGTCCAGCATTGCCAGCTCCTACCAGAGCAATCTCAACAGCAATCTGGGAATCAGCCTGCCCAGCAATGATCTGAGCGCATCCCGTCTGGAGGATGTCACCGGCGCTTTTGCGGATGCCGATGCCATTCGGGCCAAGATTGTGCCACTGGCAGCGGCTGAACGCGATTACGCCAATGCCGTTGCAGAAGCTGATAGTGCGTTGGCAACAGGCATTATCAATCAGAAAGAATATGATGCCTATGTGGGCAAGGCTACAGATAGTCTGAACCGCCAGAAAGCCGCGCAAGGTGGAAATGCGGCATCCGTTAAGCTGACCTCGTTCGAAATGGGTATTCTGGCAGACGAAACCCATAAGTTTTTTGATCAGGTTCTGGCTGGTGGCAGCCCATTGCAGGCCGCGTTCTATCAGGTGCCCAATATGGTGCAGGTGATGGGCGGTCTGGATGGTGCGCTGACACGCGTTGTCAGTGGTTTATCTGGCCCTGCTGGTCTGGCCATTGCAGCTGGTGCGGCTGGTGCGGCCATTCTTGGCGTAGGCAAGTATGCGGAAAGCGAGCAGGAAAGCCTTGCGCAACTTTCCACCCATCTGCGTGCCACGCGGGCTGATTACAATGATATGGCCACATCTGCTGAAAATGCCGCCCGTGCGCTGCATGATCAGTATGGGGATATCTCGCTCTCAGACAGCCGCAGCACGGTGCAGACCATTGCGGCTGTGCCCACGGTGGATGCCAGCCAGATCCTGCGTCTGACAGCAGACAGCCGGGATCTGGCTGCTGTCATGAACACCACGGTACCAGATGCTGCCAAGACGCTGGCAGCAGCACTGGAAGATCCGGCCAAGGAAGCACA
>NZ_VHOP01000057.1:0-32863 GCF_008704325.1 Acetobacter sp. DmW_125128
TGACCGGTGCGCTCATACCTTCATGTCTGCAATCCATATCGCAGCAAGCGTCATCTTCTATCTCAAAGAATGAGTCCTGAGCCTAGTGCGTTGGTTAGAAACTTTTGCACCCATTATGAAATAATGGTATTTGCAAATTCATTATGTATTTACAAAATTTTCCAAAAATCGAATAAACTGAAATACTTATGTGCTTTACATATATTACAAATATCTATATTTATAATATAGTTTTGATATATTCCTTATGCATATGCTGTTGCAATGCATCACAAACCTGCGCATATAAAACATATCAACACTTACTGATATGCGCAATTTGCATACCATCCTGGTTTTCGATTACAAAGGATCACTCTTCAACAACAAAGGACGGAACGACACAGCAATGACATCGCTTTTCACAGATGCCACAATTTTTGTTTTCCTTCCTTGGGTGCTGTGGCGCCTTCTGCACAAAGCATTGCCTATTGTTGTATTACCTATCCTTATTGGCATTCTGCTGGCTGTATGGCACGCTCCCATAAAAGAACTGGGCATTCCCTCTTCTTATGGTGATACCATTGGGTGGGTTGCCGTATTGGTTTTAGCGTTTACTGCTGGCTTGGAAATGTGGCAGCACCCTGAGGGTGATACATCTGTTCATGCCATTGCCTCCCCTACCCTCGGTCGTCTGTTAGCCGGTGCGGGCGTTGCTTTAGGTATTCCCTTCTTGCTCGGGGCCATCTTGGCCTACACCTGTTTTCTGCCTTTGCATGGATGGCAAGCTCCTCTGGCCTCACCTCTTATTGCCGCAGCGTCTATCGGTTTGTGCATTTCCGTAAGCGCTCTCCCGGTTCTGATTGGTGTTGTAAGAGAACTTGATGCGTCCCAACGTCCGTTGGGGCAATTAGCACTTAAGCTTGCTGTGGTGGATGATGCTGCCTTATGGGTTGGCCTTGCTGTTTTACAGTTTGCTCATAGAGGCACCGCAGCTCTGCATAGCTGGACAGGGCTGGAGTTTCTGGCCGTTGCGTTGCTGGTTGGGCTGGCTTCTGCTGGCAACTGGGCCTCTCGCCATTTTCGTCACCCTCCCACATGGGTTATCTGGGTCACTGTTCCTATTTATTTGGCTGCCGGATCATGGGCCAGCATGCAGCTTGGATTGCACGAACTGATAGGCGCATATTTTGCCGGTGCAATCATGCCGCCCAGTTGGGTAAGACGCCTGCCCATAGAACAGGTTGGAACGTTTGCTCTTATCTGGCTGGCGCCAATGTTCTTTGGCCATAGCGGGCTACGAATAAACGGAGATGCCCTGACATGGCCTTCCATTATTGCGTCTTTTGCTCTGGTTGGTATTTCCATTCTGAGCAAGATTGGCGCAGTTTATGTGTTTCCGCCTACTCCGGGGCTTAAACCCAGACAAGCCTTGGGTATTGGAGCGCTGTTACAATGCAAAGGGCTGATGGAAATTGTTGCCGCCACTATTTTGCATGAACAGGGTATGTTGTCTGATTTTGCTTTTGCATCTTTAATGGTGCTGGCAGTTGTTTCCACCGTTTTAACCGGGCCACTTTTCCGCCTGCTGGCGCCGCGTTAAACCAATACCTCCTGCGGTAGAGGCCAAAAATGCAATGCGCGCTGCTGGTGTATATACACCAGCAGCTTCACAAATCTAAAATACAAAACATTTACAAACATAAATTAAAGGAATGGCAAGGGTTGTTATAACAGCGCACATCCCCAATACACGTATGCGCGCTGTATCTGGCATTATAAAAGCTCCCCCAAGGCAGATACAAAAAATAACATAATAGAGAAGGCTGACACTTAAATAACTTCCGAAATAAGGTGTTAAAAGCGCTGTGCTGATAAGAACAGAAATGCCGGAAATACATCCAAAAATACTGCCATATGTTAAACACGTAAGAAATTTTGTACCCGCTCCAGGCTCTGTTGCTCCGTTTTTCTGCTCCTTTCGATACCGCGATATCAGCCACAATCTGTTGCCAGAATAGAAAAGAAATGCCCCTACAAAACCCAATATCAAATATCCAAACTTAATTGTATTTCCACCAAAACTTCCAAAGTGTAGTGCAAAAAAGGCGGTTAAAATACTAAAGGATTCAGATTGGAGCCCCGGCATATATTCTGTGGAAAGTATTTTTCCAGAAGCCGGATCAAGTTCGGCAAGGCCACCCGCCGGGCCACGCATCATATAGTGCCCATCATGCCCGATTACGCGTAAAGTCTGTTGCGCTTTATCTGTTGAGGCATAATCTAAAACATCTGGCACAAATCCCGGAGCCTGCTTTTGCAACGCTTGCACAATATCTGCCGGAGCAAGAGGCATTATAGAAGTCTGCGCAACCTGCTCATGATTCATATTGCGTACGTGTAAGTGATGATCATGAATAGCCGCCGGAGCAGAAAACATCATGGTTTGCACATTATGGATGACACCATGATAAGCAAAAAGCACGGATGAAAGAGCAATAACCACATGAAAAGGCAGGCTAAAGAGGCCTAGAAGATTATGAATATCCAGCCATTTCTTCCATGCCCCCTTGACCAGCCGCAAGGCAAAGAGATTTTTTGCCAGCATAGGCAAAAACACAATCACACCAGATACCAGCGCAACGGCATACAACAGCGCAATACTGCCCATGAACCATCTGCTGTAGGGCATAAAAACGGGTAGCCCCACATTTTCATGGAGCTCATCTATAAAATGCGCCACTTCAGATGGCTTGTGTCTTACTGTAACCAGATGCCCCTGTGCATCTAGTGAGGCCGCTATCATATCCACTGGTCCAGCATGCCTTTGCCCGGCCTTTACGGGCCACATCAGCCTAGCAGGCAAAGAAGCGGTGGGCGACAGTACAACCGTATATTCCTGCTGTGCCTCTGGGTAAGCTGCGAATGCTTTTTGCATCAGATCTGGCACCTGCTGCACAGTTACTGGTGCAGGCAAAGCCGCTGGCTTTGTGAGCCAGTTTTGAAGAGGCCCTTCAAAAACGCTGATGCCTCCAGCATAAAACGCCACAAAAAGAAACAACCCTGCCAGAATACCCACCCAACTATGAATATCCCGATACATTTGTACAATATCTGCGCGTATTTTCATGCCTGTAGGCCCCTTAAAACAAAAAACAGGCCCCAGACACATAAGGCAGATATGGATAGGTAATTCCAAGCCCGCCTGCCGTTAGAAAACAAAAAGCAGGTTGGTAAAATAATGCACCACAGCAAAACCGTGAGCCATGTTAAAAACTGAGCAGATGCCGTTCTTGGGTCACTATCTACATGAGAGAGAACGCCAATTACCCCAACAAGGCCAAATGTAAGAATATTACCCGGCACGACAGCCGCAGTAACTTTGGCAAACCAGTTCTGGCTTGTGTAAGTATATTTACGCATAATGCCTACCGTTGCCTCAGCAAAGCAACAGCAAATGGAAACAGAAGCCATACAAGCATCATCAACAGTATTTGCATGAATAATGCAGTTGCTACGCTTTTGATCTGCCAAAGACAACAAAAAGAAAGCACCAGCACTGCCCACCCCGCCATTCTGAACAAACCTTTGGGGCGCAAAGGAACCGTAAATACATATTGATTCTGGCAAGTGGCATAAAGCATACAGCACCCCAAAACAGTGGCTCCTGTTGCAATCCACATCACGTATTCAGGCAACATGCTGCCCCTCAATATTGCGATCGGGCTGAAAAAATATGGTTATGCTTGCCCCATGTATGCATTTATATAAAGCCATGAACCTCATGCGGAAAAGCCACGCTATCTTTCAGACAAGTTAAAGGAGAACTCGTTGCACAAATACATTATTAAGAATCATTATCAACATAATTTTTTGCAGTTATCCGTTACTCCCCTCCTTCATGGAGCAACCTTCCCACCTGCCTTGTTCTCAGGCCATAGCAGGGTATCTTTGATAATCTTGTAAATGCCGCATCAAAGCCCCAAATTTTAGTAGGTCAAAATTATGCTAAAAGGATGTATTTACATGAGCCTTATTAAAAAATGTATATTCCCAGCACTTAAAGTTAGCGCCATAGGCCTGAGCGCTGCATGGACAGCTATGGCAGCATGTAGCAAGGATAAGGAACTGGATAGCCAAGAAAAATCCGTCCATCTCGCCACCATGGGCTCTGCTGGTCTGGTTGGTATTCTAGGTTTTTGTCTACTGCATAAGGATGGATGGGGCAAAACATACCGCCCCTGGTTAGGCCTTAGCCTTATTGCCAGCCACGGGATTGCCGGTGTGCGTAGCCGTAAAGCTGTTCAACATCAGGATAAAAAGGATGCGGTGCAGAGCGGTATCTTGCAGATTGTTATGATTATTCTGGGCGCTTGTGTATTCACCACAAAGCCAAATAAATAAATCTTAAATAAACCCCAATATCTTGTATCCTTATTAAGATATTGGGGTTGTTATTCGATTTTAAAATCAGGCTTCCTGATTACTTTCCATCCATTGCTTGATCAATGTATAAGTAATGGAAAGGATCATCGGTCCAACAAAAATACCGGCCAAACCCAAGGCCGCTAATCCGCCAATAACGCCCATCATGATAAGAACTAATGGAACGTCTGCCTGTTTACGGATCAGATAAGGCCGCAACATGTTATCTAGAAAGATAGTTAAAAAAGTTATGGCAAGCAGAACAATTGCTGGCATCACTCCCTTATCAAAGTAAACCCAGATTACTGCCGGAAAAAGAGTAACCCCCGGCCCTGCTTGCAATAAACAGGCCATAAAGGTAACAGCCGTAAGAATGCTGGCCCATGGCACACCTGTAAGGTACATACCACCACCCCCTACCAAACTTTCAACAATGGCGGTAAGGGTAACGCCCAATGCAACCCCTCTGATAGTCCGCACGGCCAGCTCCAGCATATTCTGCCCACGCTTGCCAGATAACGTTCCTACCAACCTTTCTGATGTTGTAATCAGATATTCAGCTTTTGCCAAAAACACTGTAAGTATAATAAGAGTAAGCAAAAACTGCACTGCAAGCATACCAATACTGCCCGCATAAGACATAAGATAATGCATAATCTGGTCTGGTTGCGGCACAGCCTGCTGCACAATATCCATTGGCTTCATGTTTTGCAGATGTTGCCACCATTTGCCCAGATACTCACCCACCATAGGCAAATGGAGCAGTTTTTCTGGCAGATCGGGTAATTTTAGAGATTTAATGTAGGGAATAATATTACTGAACGCATCAGCATGCTTCACCACTGTAGAAACTGCCATCCAGAATGGCAGAACAAATAAGGCCAGAGCAACCAGAAGCGTGCAGGAAATAGCCATTTTACGGCTACCATGTAACCAGCCTTGCAACCGCAGCAATAATGGCCACATGGTTACAGCAATGGTGCCCGCCCAAATAAGAGCGGGAATAAAAGGTTCTAAAATCCACACTGCCCCCAGCACAAGGGTGCAGGCAAACAAAGCCACCAGCACAGGCCGCGTTCCTGTAGCAAGTTCAGGCTTTTGTTCGGAAACAGATGTCTCTGGTATCATTGTTTTACGCTCATCCCATGACTACAGGCCGAACCAGCCGTAAAGCTTTTCAGTTCAGGGGGTAAAAAGGATGCCATGTCTGCTTCTTTCAAAAGCTCTCGTCCGCGGCCAGACCATTTGGCCAGCCCCACATGTGGGTTGCTAAAAGAGCCGCTCACCATAACGGGAATTTCCATTGCCAACATGCCTTTGGCACCATTGCTGGCAAAAACCAATTCAAATGCTTTTTTGTTCAAATCAAACTCGGCTTTTCCCACAATACTACCTGCATCCGATTTTATACGTAATGGCTGCACAACACCTTTACCTTGTTGCATTTTGAGCGCTCCCAACAGGCATGATACACTCGCCTTGCCTTTGCTTTGGCGAAAGAGAGCGCCAACATCTGTTGTCGCAATATCCATCACTTCGCGAGAGATTGTTCCTGTGTTCATGCCCACTGCCGCCGTGACATTGGCCTGGCGCGAGGCTTCGTTTAAAGTCTGGATATTATCTACATGCGTAAGGACGCTAATATTCAGCTTTCCGCCCACCGGAAAAGGTGAAAAACCTGCCTGCTTACGAAACTGATCAATATCCCCATTATCTACATTTACTGTAGCCTGTACGCGCGTGCCTTTCTGACCAGCCAACAAGTGCCCGGAAGCCTGAATACTGGCTCCAAGCCAATTCATTTTCATGGAGTTCACATCCACCCGACCTGGCATTTGGCTTACGCTGATTTGGGCTTGATTGAAAACAAGCTTATTATACAGCACCGTATCTGCCGCGAGTGTAACATTAATAAGCGGATCAGGGTGTAAAGGCACCAACAGCGGCACATCAATACCGCTCGTAGACGTTTTGGGTTTTTCGGACGGGCTTCCCAAAAGAGCATTCAGATTTAGGCGGGAAAACGCCATGGAACCAGCAACCTTATCAGGTTGCCCTTTCGCGCCTTCTGTAAATGTTACATCCGCAGTGCTAATCGGACTTTCATTGAGCGAACCAGTTGTATGATCCAGATGCCAAACATCCCCTTTATGCGTAAAGTGCCCCGATAGCGTAACAGGTTGCGTAATCTTGCTATCAGCTTCGCCAGCAAAAGCCATGATCGGGCGAGATGTTGCTGTCTGCAAATCCAGCTTTGCATCAATACCATCAAAATCAAATAGATCTGTCATGGTGCCGTTAAGATGCAGAGATAAATCCCCTGATGCCGCGTGAATATCTGTTCCATAAGGCTTACCCGCTTGGCGCAAAACATCTATCGGCTGCATATTGGCCTGCAATGTTACGGGCGTGCCATTATACGCCCCGTTAACGTTCATCACCAATGGCGCGGTGTCACTTGTTGAGTGCAGGGCAACTGCCTTCAGGCCTGTTACATAGTTATGCCCATGCGCTGAACGGTAAATAACCTCACTATCCGTAATGGCTGCATCACGCAGGCCGGGAAACCATATTTTGCCACTGGATTCCTTTGGCTTGGCTGGCGCAGAAGATGCCTTTTTACCAAACCTCCAGTTGGGTTCGCGCGTAGGCGTACGCTCGAACAAGCCCGAAAATCCATCAATTTTCACATCTCGCGCCTGCATTTGCCCATTTAATAAGGAACTAAGCAGGATTTGAGCGTGCAGATGCTTCAAACTTATCATATCTGCACGACTACCTTGGGGGATATTGGCCAGATGCAGATTATCTAGATCCACCGTAATCCACCGGCCAAAGCGCACATGCAATGCCCCTATTTGGGTTTTTCGTCCAAGTGACGCACTTATTTTATCTGAAGCAATATGCGCCAGATTATAGTGTGGAAGGCCAGCAAGCAGCACGCCAATAGCCACAGTAGAAACGGCCAGAACACTTCCGGCTAACCATACCCAACGGGGCATACAAGTACCTTTCCCAATCCTTTATGAGGACGTAGAATGCAGAAATATTATAAAAAATTCTATGGAAATATATTTCTCTAAACCAGAAATATATTTAAATCTATTTTTCTGTATCAAGAAAAGGAAGAACACTGCGGTAGATTTGTAGTTCTTCATTTGTAGGTATGACACAAATTTTTATTTTACTACCTGCTCCGCTGATAACCCGCGCATGGGCTGCATTGGCGGCTTCATCAATCTGCACACCCATCCATGCCAACGCCTCGCACACATCGGCACGCAAATTCTGATCATGCTCACCAATACCTGCGGTAAAAACTATGCCGTCCAAACCACCCATAATGGCAGTTAATGCTCCAATTTCCTGTACAATCCTATAAACAAACAACCTGAGCGCTTCTGAAATATTCTTACGCTGGACAGCATCCTGACTTTGCGCCAATGTTGCACGCAAAATGCGCATATCGGACGATATGCCCGAAACTCCCAAAAGCCCCGATTGATGATAAAGCGTGCTAACCAAGGTTTTCCAATCCGCTTTTTCAGATTGAACCATGTAAAGCAATGCGCCCGGATCTATCGCCCCGCAGCGTGTCCCCATCATCAACCCATCCAGAGCAGAAAACCCCATGGTTGTTTCCAAACTTTTGCCTGCTTGCAACGCACACAAGCTCGCACCACTTCCCAGATGCGCAACAATAGTACGCCCCTGCGCCAGTTTAGGATCAACCTCTGCCAATTGGCCCGCAATATAGCTGTATGAAATGCCATGAAACCCGTAACGACGAATGCCGCGATCTGCATAACGGCGCGGAAGTGGTAACAGTCGTGCCATTTCCGGGATAGTTTGATGAAAGGTGGTATCAAAACAGGCCACCTGCAAAATATCAGGACGCTTTTCAAAAATAGCTTTTGCAGGGGCCAACGTGGCCGCCTGATGCAGCGGATCAAACGGTGTAAGTTTGTCTAATTGCTTAAGCGTATCCAGCGTAATTTTAACGGGTTGCAGAAATTCTGCCCCGCCATGCACAATCCGATGCCCTACAGCCCGCACCTGCCCTTGGCCGGAATATTGCTCAAACCAATGGAAAAGATGGCTAAAAATATACAATCCCGTTTCCTGCCATCTTTCCTGCACAAGAAGCTTCCCCTCCGCATCTTTGGCCGTAAATTGAGAATAATCAGGAAACTCCTCAATTTCTCCGTGCAGCAGAACCTGCGGATCTCGCGTGCCTGAGAAAGCATAAATCGTCAGCTTCAGGCTTGAAGAACCACTATTAAAAACAACAACTACATCCTGCACGGATACTTTTCCTTGTTATAAGGCGACGTTCAGCCCTGCCCACCAGCAAGATGATGAGCATAAAGCGCCCCAATGGCTATGGAAGCCAGACGCGCCTGTACACTGTTTGCTCGACTGGTGAGTAATACGGGAACGGCTGCCCCCAAAACAATGCCTGCGGAATCTGCGCCAGACATAAAAATCATGTTTTTTGCCAGCATATTACCGGATTCCAGATCCGGGGCCACCAGAATTTGCGCACGTCCTGCTACCGGTGAAACAATGTTTTTTATTTTTGCAGCCTCAATACTTACTGCGTTATCCATCGCCAAAGGGCCGTCTAAAACACCCCCTTGTATTTGCCCGCGTTCTGCCATCTTGCATAAACATGCAGCATCAACTGTTCCGGGTATTTTGGAATTAACCGTTTCCACCGCAGAAAGAATAGCAACGCGTGGGGCACCCAAACCCAACCCGTTGTGTAGGTCTATCGCGTTTTGAACAATATCGCGCTTTACATCCAGATCCGGGAAAATATTGATGGCTGCATCTGTTACAAACAGTAAATCTTTATACCCGGGTACAGCCAATACAAAAACATGGCTAATACGCCTGTTGGTGCGTAAACCACTCTCGGCCTCAACAATTGCATGCATAAAAACATCTGTATGTAGGCTGCCTTTCATTAACGCTTTTACGCGCCCTTCCCTTACCAAAGCCGTTGCTTTCTGGGCAGCTTCTGCTGGTGTTGTGGCATCAATAAAAACAGCCTTATCCAATGCAATACCACTTGCCTGTGCCACAGATACGATTGCGCTTTTATCACCTATCAAGACAGGCTCTATAATATTCCGTTGTGCCGCATCCATTGCACCTTCAAGGGCGTGTTCTTCACACGGCCAGACAATACCGACAGGTACCTGCCCCGGCAATTGAACAGCGCGTGAGACCAATTGCTCAAATGCCTGATGGCTGCTTGACGCTGCACTGCCCGGCATTTCCGCAGTATCATGCGCATATTGTGAAGTCTGCGTCTTGCTGGAAAGGATCTTGTGCATATCATTCATCTTCACAATTATCCGGCAATATCAGTGAAATGAGCAGATAAAATGTGCCTATACTGCGTGCGCAGAAAATCTTCAGCTTGGGTTGCTGTGCCTCTGGCTGCCATGCGCCCTTTAAACTCCTTTACAGACCCCAGTTTCTGCACAGACATCCATTCACGCAGTTCTTCCAGAAGGGTTGAGATATAGCTCGGCCCCTGCTGCAACAGTACGGATGTCACCATCGCTACGTCAGCCCCAGCCAGCAGGCATTTGGCAACATCCGTACCAGAATGCACGCCACCAGAAATGGCCAAATCAACCTGACAATGTTCTGAAAGCAGCGCAGCCCACATCAGCGGAAGCCGTAATTCGTAAGCAGAACTGGGAATAAAATCCACCTCTGCGCTATCTGTTAAGGAACGCAACCCCGGCTCATAAAAACTGTTGAACAGAACTATACCATCCGCTCCGTTTTCCGATAATCGCTTCACCATATTGCCCAGTGAGCTGAAAAAGGGAGAAAGCTTAACGCTGACTGGAACCTTAACCTGTGCTCGTACATCCCGTAATATCTGTATGCAACGTTCTTCCACCTGTGCGCCTGTTTCATCCGGATTGGTTGGAATATGCCAGAAGTTCAGCTCTATTGCGGATGCCCCCGCCTGCTCCATATCCTTGGCAAAACGCAGCCAACCCGCTGGTGTACAGCCATTAAGGCTGGCAATAATAGGCACGCCCGCCCTTTCTGACGCACTGCGCAACACAGCCAGCCTTCCATCCAGCGGAGAAGCATGAGGCATGACAGGAAAATACCCTGCCGCTTCTGGATGAGAGTTTTCTCCCGTTTCCCACAAAGCAGCTTCTGCCAGTTCCTGCGCTCGAATGTCTTCCTCAAACACAGAGGCCATAACAATGGCAGAAGCCCCGGCATCTGCCACGCGCAAAATGCCTTCCAGATCTGCCGTTAAAGGAGATGCAGAAGCTACAACGGGATGGGCCAATTCCAGCCCAAGATAGTGTGTACGAATATCCATGACCATAATGCTCCCGTATCGCCTCAGTTCACATCTTCCCAATGCGGAAGGAAGCGGCTGCCATCACGGGCAGCCATATCTTCGTAAATCCGGTAGCGCTCATTGGCTGCCGCCTGCGCCTGATGCAACAAATGCGCGGCACTTTGTGGATGCGTGCGAGTAAGCGTTTTGTAGCGCAGTTCCCGATACGCATAATCTTCCAGTGGAATACGTGGGCGGGTTGAATCAAGCCGGAACGGATTAAGCCCACTTTTGCGCATGGTGGGATCAAAACGGAACAACGGCCAATACCCCGATGCCACGGCACGTGCCTGTTGCTTCATACCTGTGCGCATATCTATGCCATGTGCAATACACTGCGAATACGCCAGAATAAGAGATGGCCCTTCATACGCTTCTGCTTCTCGCATTGCGATAATAGCCTGCTCCGGATTAGCCCCTAGTGCAATTTGGGCCACATACACATTGCCGTAAGCAATGGTCTGCAAGGCCAGATCCTTCCGCGGCACACGTTTGCCACCTGCCGCAAATTTGGCAGAGGCACCCAGCGGTGTTGCTTTGGAGGATTGCCCGCCCGTGTTGGAGTACACCTCCGTATCCAGCACAATCACGTTTACATTGCGCCCTTGTGCCAACACATGGTCTAGGCCGCCGTAATCAATATCGTACGCCCAGCCATCGCCTCCAACAATCCAGATAGAACGTCGGATTAGAAAATCTGCCACAGAAAGTAACATGGCGGCATCAGGCGTGTTTACACCCTCTAACTTGCTACGCAGCGCGCCTACGCGCTCACGCTGTAGCGCAAATTCACTTTCTGTTATCTGGGACGCATTCAGGATAGCCGTTGCCAGATCCTGCCCCACGACCTGAGCCTGTTTTTGCAACAACTGCCGTGCCAAAGATTCCTGCTTATCTGCGGCCAGACGAAAGCCAAGGCCAAATTCTGCATTGTCTTCAAACAGGGAGTTCGACCAAGCAACCCCACGCCCCTGGGCGTTGGATTTCCATGCATGTGCTGGAGTATTTCCCGCATAAATGGCCGAACAACCTGTGGCGTTGGCAATCTGCAACCTATCTCCAAACAGTTGGGAGATCAGTTTCAGGTAAGGTGTTTCACCACATCCTGCGCATGCTCCGCTGAATTCGAATAGAGGTTCCAAAAACTGCACGCCGCGTACGTTGGCTTCGTTAATGGCTGCCCGGTTTACTTCTGGAAGGTGTTCAAAAAACGCAATATTCCCACGTTCTTGTTCCAGAATAGGCAATTTTTCTCCCATGTTGATGGCACGCGTTTTACCATCTGGGCTAATTTCCGGGCAGTTTTCAACACACACACCACAGCCTGTGCAGTCTTCCACATAAAACTGGAGTGTAAAGCGGGCATCTGGATAACCACGGGCATTCACCGGAGCAGATTTGAAGCTTGCTGGAGCGCCTGTCAGATCCTTGTCTTCGTAAGTTTTGGCACGAATGACACTATGGGGGCATACAATACTACACTGGCCGCACTGGATACATGTATCCGGGTTCCAGATTGGCACCTCTACGGCAATATTTCGCTTTTCGTACTGCGTTGTACCACCGGGGAAAGTGCCATCTGCCGGAATATGACTTACAGGAATACTCTCGCCCCTGCCCGCCATAATTTCTGCAGTCACCTGCTGCACAAACAATGGCGCTGATGGAGGCACAACCGGCGGCATGGGCAATGTGCCATCAGCCTTGGCGGGCACAGCAACTTCATGCAGCGCCGCTACAGCGGCATCTACTGCACGGAAGTTAAGCTGCACAATACTATCACCCTTTGCGCCATATGTTTTCTGAATAGACTTTTTAATTTCTGTAATAGCTTCATCAGATGGCAAAACGTTGGAGAGATGGAAGAAGCATGTTTGCAAAATAGTATTAATGCGTGGCCCCAAACCAAGCTTAAGCGCAACGTCTGAGGCATCAATTACAAAAAACCGCAGTTTTTTATTAACGATCTGATCCTGCACTTTACGCGGCAGTTGCTCCCAAACCTTATCAGCTGCATAGGGGCTGTTCAGCAGAAAAGTAGCTCCATTATTAGCAGCACCCAGAATATCGCGCCTGAACAGAAAATCGAACTTATGGCAGGCTACAAAGTCAGCATGCCGGATAAGGTAAGGTGCCTGAATGGGAGATTTACCAAACCGCAGATGAGATGCTGTTTCTGCCCCAGATTTATGGGAATCATAATCAAAATAAGCCTGAGCATACCAGCCCGGTTTTTCGCTTAGAATTTTAACACTGTTCTTATTAGCCCCAACTGTGCCATCCGCACCAAGGCCATAAAACAGACAGCGCACTGTGCTTTCTGGTTCTATGTCAAAAGTTTCATCATATTCCAGATGAGTATGGGAAACGTCATCTATAATCCCCACCGTAAAATGATTTTTGGATGTGGGCTTCTTCAATTCATCAAAAACGGCTCGCGCCATAGCCGGGCTGAAATCACGCGAGGAAAGCCCATAGCGCCCACCAATTACGCGCGGCATATGCGAGAACTGGCCATTCCCTACCCCTTCTGCCAGCACACCCACAATATCTGCATGCAAAGGCTCCATAGGGGCGCCGGGCTCTTTTGTCCGATCCAGCACGGCAATAGATTTTACACTTGCTGGCAAGGCTTTTAAAAAATGCTCCGCAGAAAATGGCCGGAACAGGCGCACATGCAACGCCCCCACTTTCTCGCCATGCGCGTTCAGCCATTTTGCAGTTTCCCGCACCACTTCAGAACCAGACCCCATGGAAATAACCACACGTTCCGCATCTGGCGCACCTGTGTAATGAAACAGATCGTATTGACGGCCTGTTAGCGATGCAAACTTATCCATGGCTTCCTGCACAATGGCAGGTACACGCTCGTAAAACGGATTAACCGCTTCTCTGGTTTGGAAATAGGTATCCGGGTTTTGCCACGTCCCGCGGATAAACGGATGTTCCGGGTTAAGCGCCCTTTGCCGATGCGCATACACCAGCCGATCATCTATCATCTGGCGGATAACATTATCCGACACCATAGAAAGGCTGTTGTATTCGTGCGAAGTGCGGAAGCCATCTGCAAAATGGATAAAAGGAATACGTGCAGCCAAAGTGGCGACCTGTGCAACCAGCGCCAGATCGTGAGATTCCTGCACAGACCCCGCGCCCAGCATAGCAAACCCTGTTGTACGGGCCGCCATGATATCCTGATGATCACCAAAAATAGAGGACGCACCCGCAGCTAATGCGCGCGCTGCCACATAGAACACAGTTGATGTGAGCTCACCTGCAATTTTGAACATGTTGGGCAGCATGAGCATGAGACCCTGAGAGGCCGTAAAAGTTGTGGTAAGTGCCCCGGTTTGCAAAGCACCATGCACACACCCAGCAGCGCCGCCTTCTGCCTGCATTTCCTGTACAACGGGCACTTCCCCCCAAATATTCTGCACGCCTTGATCAGACCACGTATCTGCAAGCTCTGCCATAGGGGAAGACGGCGTAATGGGGTAAATCGCACAAACTTCGTTCACACGATAAGCAATATGCGCAACAGATGTATTGCCATCCATTGTCTGGAGTTGTTGAGCCATGACATTCTCCATTTTATGCACGCACCTTGAAGCGTGTAGGCATAGTTGGCTCACCCAAACTTCCCTTTGTTGGCGTGGCCTCTACTGGTTCAGGGTTCATCTCAATGGCATGGCAAGGGCACTGTTCTGCGCAAACTGCGCAACCGGTGCACAGGTCCATGCCAACCGCATATCCCTTCCCCGGCCCTAGCCGCGTAATAGCTTGTTCGGGGCAAGAGGCATAACAATTGTCGCATTCAAAGCAATTGCCACAGGAAAGGCATCTACCGGCTTCATAACGTGCTGTTTTTTCATCCAAACCGGCGAATATTTCATCAAACCCGGCCCGTTCCGTTAAGGGGCGCTCGGGCTGCTTGCTTCGGTCTGCCTGTGCGTAATCTGGCAAGTGCAGCATATCGAATGAGACAAGCGGATGTGCCGCAGGGTGCATATAATGACGCCCGGCCAAATAAGCATCTATGGCACGTGCCGCAAGCTTACCGTGACCTGTTGCGGTTGTCATGGTGCGTGCGCCACCTATGCAATCTCCCCCAGCAAAAATACCATCCTGCCCTGTCATGAGCGTTGAGGTATCTACAGCAACCGTATCACTCTTACTTATGGTGATAGCTGGCGCTGTTTTAAGCAAAGCCAGATCACTATGCTCTCCAACGGCCATAACCACTGCATCCGCTGGCAAATGTGTTGTCTGCCCCGTTGGGGTTACGCTGCCATCTGGGTTCATGGTCACTTTTTCAACTGTGACCCCATCTGCACCAAAATGGTCTGCAACGCTTAACCATTCAATTTTAACCCCTTCTGCAAAGGCTGCATCTGCTTCGCTTGGCAAGGCTTCCATGTGCTTGGGATCATAACGGAAAATCAGAACCGTATCTTTGGCGCCCAAACGTTCTGCTGTACGGGCAGCATCCATTGCCACGTTACCCCCGCCAACAATGGCAACACTGCGGCCCAACTGGGGTTTTTCACCTTTGCTCACATCATCCAGCAAGTTCACGGCATCCACCAGTTTTTTACCATCTGTTGCTGGAATATTCAGATGGTTGGCTAACTGGGCCCCTACGGCCACAAACACAGCATCAAACCCGCCTTGCTGACGCGCTTGAGAAATATCATCAACCCGCACACCACATCGCAGCGTAACGCCCGGCATAGACGTTATTCTGGTAATTTCATCTTTCAGAGGCTGCCTCGGCAACCTGTAGGCGGGGATGCCGTGCATCATCATCCCCCCCGGCTCTGCTGCGGCTTCTCGTATTTCAACCTGATGCCCTAGTCTGGCAAGATGATAAGCGCAGGAGAGCCCTGCTGGCCCACTGCCTATAATCAGCACTTTTTTGCCCGTGGATGGAGCAGACTGAAAACGCCATCCATTCTGCACTGCCAAATCACCCAAAAAGCGCTCTACAGCATGAATGGAAACCGCATCATCCAAACTGCCCCTGTTACACCCACCTTCGCATGGGTGGTAACAGGCTCTGCCGTGTACTGCTGGCATCGGGTTATTTTCTGTAAGTGCGTACCATGCTTTTTCGTAATCTCCAGCCTGTGCATGTGCCAACCAACCTTGAATATCCTCCCCCGCAGGACAGGCATGGTTACAAGGCGGCAAAAAGTGTTTGTAAACTGGTCTTTGCCATCGAGAACTCCCAACACCTCTACGTGTTGTATCCTGCATGACCTGTGTCATGTCGTGCAGCTTTATAGTCATGTAGGTTCTCTCCCGACCCCGTGGCCATTTCAAAGTGGCCGTGCGCATGCAACGCACATTTACGGAACAGATTTCTGAAACACATGCGTGAACCGTAATGCGCTTTGTGCAGGAAGACAAAAATCGAATAATCCGTCAACTTTAAATTGATGAAAATATCTTCTCATTTAAATTATTTTTCTTGCAAATAATTTTCATTAAAAATTATTATTCGACAATAATTCCTATTCATAAAGAAAATAAGAACCAAAATAGTGCTGTATTTTAAAAAATAATAATTTGACGTATTATTCATTTTTGTTTTCCACAAAACTCATTTTCAACACTTAACTCCGAACAAGAAAACTGCAACGATGCAGGTGCCACCCCCTAACGACCGCCTCTTTTTTTGATGAACATCACACAACGGATCATGGTCCATAAAAGTTATTTAAAAACAAACTAATAATAAGAATTAAAATAATTAATGAAAATTACATACCCATTTAATACTTAATTTATAATATTTTTTGTTTGTTTGTTCTTTTTCATGTTGGATTTTTGATTGATGAAAATATTATACTCCCCTCTACAATGTATTAAAAAATATCTCTTTTTTTAATCTTATTTTATTGCCGCTTTCAGACGGAGGAATTTTACTGTAAACAAAGAGCGAGAAGGACACTGGAGTTTGTAAAAAATTGACGGAACACCCGCAAAAGCCCGTTACCAAGGCTAAACCAACAACAACCAGACCCAAAAAGTCCTATCGCGCTTCTCAAAAACGCGAAATGACACGCGCATTCAAGCAAGATGCCTTTGAAAGCGCGGCATGGAAAGTTTTTTCTGGCATTGGCTTAGATGCAGCAACGGTTAGAGATATTGTTGCTCTTAGCAATGTCTCTCCGGGCAGTTTCTATAATTATTACAAAACCAAAGAAGCCATTTTTGATATTATCCTCGTAAAAGTTGCGCAGCGCGTAAGAGGTGCAGCACGCCAGGCACGGAGCGAAGAAGATGATCTGGATGCAATGCTCCAGAAAAGTCAGTGCGCAGCTTTCCGGGAACTTCTCAGTATCCATGGTGCTCCGCATTTTCTGGAGCTGAATCAGCACCATATCAGAGCCAAGCTTTTTAATATGAGTGAAACACGGGAAATGCTGGATGACCTGAAGCAGAACCTGCTCAGATTGGTCCCCATGAAAAATACATCTCCCGAACGCATGGATTTTATTGCAGCCGCTGTTTTAACAACAGCTCTGGAAGGGTTACTGTATATTGCGCGCAACCCTTTAGTTGATATTGATCAAACATCCCATCTTACAGCGGGTATGGCAGCGGCAGGTATCCGTGCTGCTGCTGCGGCTGCCGGCTAAATTTTTGTCTTACCCGGCAGCAGAGGTAAGATGTGTGTATAGGATAGAGCAGCCAATAAGTATAAGCGCTATCCCACCACAGATCTCTGCATAGCGGCCAATCCACACACTGGCATGCCGCCCTAGCATAACCCCTGCCGTTGCCATAACCGTGGTAACGGCACCAATAACCAAGCAGGCCGATAAAATATTCACCTGCATAACGCCTAAGCTCACCCCTACCGCTGTTGCATCTATGCTGGTTGCCAAAGCTGTTCCAACCAACCCCAACACGCCACGGCTTACAGCTTTAGGCTGTTCAACTTCAGCCGCTTCTTCTGATGTATCTTTCATTGCCAAGCGGATCATGTTGCCGCCAATACCGCAGAGCAGTGCAAAAGCTATCCAATGGTCTACTGCGGCAATCCAAGTGCTTAAAGCTAACCCCAGCACCCAACCCACAACAGGGGTAATGGCCTCAAAAAAACCGAACACAGCACCAATACGCAGGGCATCATTCCAACGTGCGTGTTTAACACTGGCCCCTTTGCCAACCGCAGCAGCAAAAGCATCCACAGAAAGAGAAAGCCCCAAAACGCCAAGTGTAAAAATACCAGTCATGAGCTTGTCCAAGGGCCGCAAAACGCAAAACAGCACGCATCGCCCCCCGGCCACAGTTGAGGCAATGATGCCGTTGGTCTTGCTGGGCGTTTTTTCTAAAACGCTGTCTCCGCCATGGCCTGCTGGCCAAGTGTGTTGACGAAGACCCCTCTGCAACAGAGGGTGGCTACTCCCCAATGAACGGGGCCTCTGTATCAATATCGCCGACATTCCGCAAGAGCCTGAAAAACCGAAGGCTTTCACGCAACATATGAAGCATTCATGATAATTCGAAATAAGAAGGTGAACGCTGGGCAAAAATAGCCGTTAGTATGCTGAAGCCAAATTCTGCGTGACATCAACTCGATAAAAAGGACAAAAACACTATGATAAAATTATATTACACTCCGGGTGCCTGCTCTTTAGCATCGCATATTATTTTAAATGAAACACGCCTGCCCTTCGGTCTGGAAAAAGTAAACCTGAAAACCAAGACATTGGAAGATGGTCGAGATTATCTTAAGATCAATCCACGTGGTGCTGTTCCTGCCATCGAAATTTCACCCGGCGTAGTGCTTACCCAAAACGTGGCTATTCTCCCCTATATTGGCAACCTTTCTGATATTGCCGCCTTCCGGCCAGCAGAAGGCTCATTAGATCGCTCACGTCTGCTGGAAGCTCTGGGTTTTTGTGAAGATGTGCATAGTGCTTTTGGTATACTCTTCACCCCCGATCTGCCTGATACCACACGCGCACTTTGCCAAAAAACAGTAACCCGGCGGTTGGAACAGCTTGAGCAATTACTAGAAAGCAATGGCACAGACTATTTACTTCCTGCTGGGTTTAGTCAGCCTGATGCCCTTATGGCCGTGATTTTAAGTTGGGCCGCCCCTTTGGATATTGATCTTGCCGCTTACCCCAAAGCACGCGCATTACGAGATAAAGTGTTTAACCGCCCTGCCACACAGGCCGCCCTTAAGGCAGAAGGTTTAGTGTAAGCCAGCAACTCTCCTGCCCTGCTAGATACTTTCTTGATCCTGTGGGGCAGGAGAAACCATATACATACCGGTTGTACGTGCTGGAGAAATCAACACCAACCCTGCGGCACGCGCGGTACGCACAGCAAGCGCCGTAGGCGCAGAAAGAGACACCACGGCGGACATGCCAGCAGCAACAGCTTTTGCGGCCATCTCATAAGAACAGCGGCTCGTTAAAAAACAAAACCCCTGCGTGAAATCTAGTTGATGCCTGAGCCCATACCCTATCAGCTTATCCAAGGCATTATGGCGACCAACGTCCTCTCGCATATGCACAATATGTCCATTAGGCAAACACCACGCGGCAGCATGCAGCATACCAACGCCTTTATTCAAAACCTGATGGTTTCGTAAGTTTTCAAATGCTTTATGGATTGCGTTTGCATCAGGCTCCTGCCCTATTACACCACATATTTTACGGTTTGTTATGCTTTCCATGTCGGCACCACAAATCCCACACCCTGTCCGCCCTGCTATCGGGCGGCGCGTGCGTGCCAGTACCTTGTGCAAGGATTCTGCATTTACGCGCACATCAGCCCGCAAGCTATCAGGCTGTGCTGTTATTTTTATTTGTCGTAAATCGGCACCGGAAGAAATAATATCTTCTGTAAAAGAAAAACCTACAATAAAATCATCTATATCATGCGGCGTTATCATCATGACCGCATAATCAATACCATTGTATATTAACGCGAGAGGTGTTTCCTCTGCTAACATAAGCGAGTTGTGCTCTCGCGCCACAACTACGCTTTCATGCCCTTGCGGCCAGCTTATCCGCTCTGCTTCATACGGAAGCGCTACAGAAAAGGATATATTTTCTGCCATCACCCATTTCCTCTTGCAGCATCAACCTTACACACAGAAGCGCAATATTTTTGTGCACGCATAAGATCTTCAGGCGTGTTAATATTCATAAAAGGGTCCACTCCCTCTATTAGAGGAAAATCTACAGCACGTGCTTCCAAAACATGGGTAAGTGTACGCACTCGTGTTTGATGCTTTTTATTCTCCGCCGTTAGGAAAGATAACTGTGCCGCCAACACTGGCTTGGCAGAAACAGGCCATGCAGCCACCAATGGGTGAGATTGCCCCCCACAACACGCATACGAAGGGGCTGGTACAAGTGCAGCCACAAGCCCCACAGGAATAAAGGGCGTATCCACCGGTATTGTTATGAGTGTATCGTAACCGCACTTTTCTGCCCATTCCAACCCGCTTAACACCCCAGCCAATGGCCCTACATTATGTATGCTGTCTGGCAAAACAGAGCATTGCCAGGCACTAAAGCGTGCAAAATCACCATTAGCGCTAATCGCTACGGCGCTGCATTCCTGCTGCAACCGTGCAAAAACACGATCTAGAGAAAAGCCATTCCCTGTATCTAAAAATGCCTTATCCTGCCCATGCATTCGGCGCGCCTGTCCGCCTGCCAACACTAGTCCGGCTATTTTCATGTCCATTCCACCCTTTTTGAAAATATCTTTCTTGTTGATTCTAGTTTTTACTTTTTACACATTCTAAAATCTAAAGGATTTTTATATGCCTTATTGGTTTTGCAAACATGACATCTCAACGTACGCAGCTTATTTTTGGCATTATCGGCCGCAGTGGGGCCGGTAAAACGCATTTAATATCACGGTTGCTCCCTGCTTTTTGCCATCTCGGTTTGCGCGTCTCAACCATCAAGCACACGCATCATGGTGTAGATATGGACAAACCCGGCAAAGATACGTTTGTACACAGGCAAAATGGCGCTACAGAAGTTATGCTAGCCACCCCTGAACGATGGGTGCTTCAGCATGAATGCAATACCCTTCCCACTATAGCTGATTTGCTCCAGCGTATGGAACCGGTAGATCTGGTACTGATAGAAGGCTTTCATGCAACTATGCCTACATGCATGGAAGTATGGAGGCCCACCATAGGAAAAACCCCTTTATTCCCGCAAACGCCGGGGGTTGTTGCTGTGGCATCTGACAATTCCAACAGACCAAATATTCCAAACAATCTTACTGTTCTGGATCTGAATGATACAATGGCTATTGCAGCATATATTCGTGCGCACGCTTATTCGTTCAAATTACCAAACTAACTTGTAAAAGGTATCATCTGACACATATCCCCCACCTGTAGAGTTTCACCAGCCGACACTTTCACAAAACCAGTAGCCCGTGTGAGACAAAGAATATCAGAGGCCCCAACAGACGGCACAAGGCTAATAGAGTTTTCTCCCTTATTTTCTGTAAAATGCACTGGCAGAAAACAGGTTGTATCTGTTGCCGCAACATAAGAAAAACGGCTTTGCCCTTCTGCTGCTATACTTGCATTTGCCTCCTGCTTTTCACCCGCCAGACAATGCAAAAATGGCACAACAAACAGTTGGGCACATATAGCTGCCGCTGCTGGATTTCCGGGCAGACAGAATACCATTTTCTGGCCGAGCTGCATGACTGTCATGGGCTTGCCGGGACGTATTTTAACACGTCGAAAAAGACATTTAGCCCCCATCTGGTTAAGGACAGACAAAACATGATCAGTCTGCCCAACAGAAATACCTCCCGTAGTGATAAGAATATCAGCTTCCTGCACGCACTGATAAAGGAGTTTATGTAAATCCTCCGCACTGTCTGAGCCACATACATAACGCGTGACCAATGCACCTTTACTTTGCAGCATTGCTGCTAGTAACTGTGTATTCAGTTCCGTTCGGCAATCTGTTGCTGTTGCGCCAAATTCTGCTCCATTGGCCACAACACAAATTTTGGGGCGTTTATAGACAGCTACCTGTTTCTTACCTTGGTGCACCAATATAGGTAAATGCCGCCAATCCAGTTTTTGGCCGTGTTCGAGCAGTATATCACCTTTACAGAACTCCTCTCCCTGCCGCCGAATGTTCAAACCACTTCGGGCGGCCTGTTCCCGCAGATGTACACGTCCATCCGTTATGGATGCGCGTTCCTGCGCCACAACACAATCAGCTCCTACAGGAAGGCGTGCCCCCGTAAGAATGCCGTATGCAACATCTTGACCCAAGGGTGGTGGCGTATCCCCCGCCGCTATTTGCCCAGCAAGAGGCAGACCTGTGTTCCCCGCTTTTTCCATATCAGCACAACGGAAGGCATACCCATCCATTGCTGAAATATCAGCTTCTGGGCGCGGCATCACTGCCCTTACATCCTCTGCAAGAATACGCCCATCTGCCTGCGCAATAGATACAAACTCTATTGGAAGTAATGGTGTGTTTTGCATGCAAGCGGCAAGAAGTTCTTGTGCTTCATCATACCCCACCATATCTGGCGCTGTGCATTTTTGTTCTGGAGTGGCGGAGGCTAATAAAGAACCAACCATACAGCCATTATCCCGGAAATGAGAACGGATTCAAACCTGCGCGCGAAAACCCCTGCTGTTCTACGGCTGTATCCAAAGTAAAGCTATCCAGATCATCTGCAACGGCATCCAGATCCGGCTTATAATCCAACCGAAAAACCTTTAGATATGTTTTGCAGTCTCCACAGCTTTCGACTTGAACCGGAGCTTTTAAATCTTCAAATGTCCAGTGTTCAACATGAGCAGATGCACCGCACTCCACGCAGATACCACGCACTCTGTGCCAACGTGTCTCACACAAACTGCACTGAAGGTAACGTAACCCCTCACGGTCTCCGCCCAATACAAGACTGGCTACCGGCTGGGCACCACAACAAGGGCATAATCTGGCCTCTCCAACAGGTTGTGTCTGTTGAATATGCTTCTGGTCTTGCCCAACAGCCTGCGCCCAAGAAACAGATAAAGCGGCCCATAGTATAACGGCTAACCCGGCATCAACCTGCGTATAATTCCCGCGCAACAGGTGAATGGCCGACTTTTTTAAAGCTGGCATATCCTGCCTGTAGCTTTCCAACATTATGTGCGTTTCTTCTGGAACAACAGATTTTACTTGCTGCACCAAAAATAAAAACGCCTGTTGCCAGTATGGTATTGCCAGCAACAACTTTTCAAGCTGATCTTGATCACATCCCTGCTTTGGCAAAGCACGAATAGCAGAACCGTCTGCCACACTCAGCGACATATGTTTCAAAATCTGCTGCTGTGCCAAAACAAGATGAGAAAGAAATTTAAAATATCCTCCCTCCGCCTCACCCCGTTGTTCTGCCAGAAAACGTAGCCGTTTTTCCCTGCGGGTATATACAGCTTCCAGAACCGGAAAAATCAGTGGCTCAATAGCCTGCACGCCCGGCGTGCGTTTATCCAGCGGGACAATATCGGTTTCAGCACGCATCAATGTGGCCGCTTTGCAGAAGATGTTTCAGCAGGCAATACTTCCTCTTCATACCATCGATCATGATGCTGCCGCGCCCACGCACGGGATACGTAGCCTGTAATCATACCGCCAATAGAACCCCGTACCCATATGCCCATATAGATATGCCCCAACACCAACAGAATAAGTCCAAGCCCTGCAACAGAATGCGCCAGCAAAGCCAGCCGCACCACAGGGATGGGAAAATACATAGCAAAATAGGCGCGCCAGATTATTAACCCACTTACCAGAAGCAGGCTGATAAGTGACATAATGCCCCAGAACAATATCTTCTGGCCTGCATTGTATTTGCCGATCTGTAATTTCTCACCATGCTTGTTCATCAGCACATCAACAATATGGCGAAACCACGTGATATCTGTGCGCACAAACAGGTTGTGGTGCACAAAGCGCACGCACATACACATCAGCAATATAAATACTGTTATACCAAGAAACGGGTGCAGCAACCGCGCCATCTGCGGTGGCCCAAGCACATACCCAAGCCAGTTCAGGCTAGGGAAAAACCATGAGATTCCAGAAAGCGCAACCAGAAAAAAACAGGCAACCATTGTCCAATGGCAAAGCCGATCCATAAACTTTGTGCGTAGTATAAGATTTTGGGTATCCATTACGCATCACTCCCGTTCTGGTCCGGCTTTTCATCTGCCGCCATCCGTTCCTGTTCAGAAACCTTCGGCAATGTTTCATCCGTGGTATTGGGGCCAACGGCCATGTAATGTGCAAAGGCACCTGCCAACGTGGCAACAAAGCCAAGCGCACCAACTGGTTTCAGCCATTCCTTCCAACCACGCACAACCGGGCTGATATGAGGTTCGGCTGGCAATCTGTGATAAAGGGTTGGATTATCGGCATGGGTCAGCACATACATAACATGCGTGCCGCCTACGCCCGGCGGATCATACAATCCTGCACCTTCATGCCCGCGACTTTTAAGATCTTCCACACGCGTTGCCGCCAGATCTTTCATGTCTGCCTTGGAACCAAAAGATATAGCGCCGGTCGGGCAGGTTTTTACGCAAGCGGGTTCCTGCCCTACAGCAACCCTATCTGCGCATAAAGTGCATTTATAAGCCTTGTTATCTTTTGTATTGATACGCGGAATATCAAACGGACACCCCGCAATACAATACCCACAACCAATGCATTGTTCAGACTGAAAATCCACAATGCCGTTAGCAAACTGCAAAATAGCACCCGGGCTTGGGCAGGCCTTCAGGCAGCCCGGATCCTCACAGTGCATACATCCTTCCTTGCGCAGCAACCATTCCAGCTTGCCCCCCTCATCCTCCACTTCATCAAAGCGGATGACGGTCCATGTTTCTGCTGTTAGGTCGGTGGGATTGTCATATACCCCTACGTTGTGCCCAACCTCGTCCCTTAGATCATTCCATTCCGAACAGGCAACCTGACACCCCTTGCAACCCGTGCAGAGAGAAACGTCAATCAGTTTGGCGACTTCCTGCTCATGCCGTCGCGCCTGAGGTGATGGTGTAAGCCCATTGGTGGCGGAACGGCGAATAATGTCCTGTGACTGCATGCTCATCAGCGCACCTCAGACTTTTTCAACATTAACAAGGAAGGCCTTGAACTCTGGGGTTTGAGAGTTTGCATCGCCCATGGCTGGTGTCAGTGTATTGGCTAAAAAGCCTTTACGTGTGGCACCCTTAAAACCCCAATGGCAGGGCACTCCAACCTGATCAACTTCCTGCCCCATCACATTCAGGCGTTTAAGCCGCTTGGTGACTACTGCCTTGGCCTCGATATACCCACGGCGGGAAGACACTCGCACCGTATCACCCGCGGCAATGCCCAGTTTGCCAGCAAGACGCTCCCCTATTTCCACAAACTGCTCTGGCTGCATAATGGCATTTAGATGTGAATGCTTTGTCCAATGCCGAAAAAGCTCTGTAATGGAATAAGTTGTGGCCACATATGGAAACTCTGACGGGCTGCCCATACGCGGTATTTCATCTGCAAATTGTCGGGCCACTGGGTTATGCCGCACCTTGCTCCCCAACGCTGGCGCCAATACCGGGCTTTCTGTTGGCTCATAATGTTCGGGGAAAGGCCCATCTACCAACGATGCCCCCGCAAAAAGACGGCTTACACCTTCACTTTGCATAATAAATGGCCCAACACCGCTACCCGGCGGAGATGTAAGCGGGTAATCAGGCACATCTGCCCCGCCCCAACGCTGGCCATTCCATTCAATAATCTTGCGGCGCGGGTCCCACGGGCGCCCCTGTGGATCCAACGATGCACGATTGTAAAGCAAGCGCCTGTTTGCAGGCCAAGCCCACGCCCAACCGGGTGTATTACCCAGACCTGTATCCGTATTATCGCGCCGCGCCATCTGGTTGCCGGCCTCTGTCCATGAACCAGCAAACACCCAGCAATAGCTGGCTGTTGTGCCATCATCTTTCAGCACAGAAAAATCAGGCAGCAGCTCCCCTTTTCTAACAACCACCTTGCCTGCGGCATCCTGAATATCTGCCAACGCATAACCATTCGCTTCCTGCGCCACTTCCTCTGGCGTAGGATCTTCCGGGTCTCGGTAGTTCCACTGCATATTTAGAACGGGTTCTGGGCATATCCCCCCTTCCTTCGCGTACAAAGCGCGCAACTTGGTAAAGATGGTACCCAGAATGCGTCCATCATTCCAAGCCTCTCCCGGTGGTTGCGTGCCTGCATAATGCCACTGCAACCAACGTGCAGAATTCACCACTGAACCATTTTCTTCTGCAAAACAGGAAGAAGGCAGGCGAAAAACTTCTGTCTGGATATCTTCAGGCCTTACATCATTGTAAACGCCCTCGTTCTGCCAGAAATTGGATGTTTCTGTATCCAGCGGATCAATTGTTACAAGGAAACGCAATTTAGCTAAGCCATCACGCATACGGTTTTTATCTGGCATGGCAGCAAGCGGGTTAAAGCCCTGCGCAATGTAACCGTTGACCTTGCCTTGCTGCATACGTTCAAAATAGGCCAGCATATCGTAACTGCGGTCCCACTTTGGCAGCCAATCATACCCCCAGTTATTGGAAGCTGTAGCGTGATCCCCCCATAAGGTTTTCATCAGGCTTACAAAAAACTTGGGCGCATTATGCCAATAATTAACCTCCTTGGGCTCATCCGCTTTTGGAGTAACCGCCAGCAGGTAGGCATCCAATGTTTGCTGGTTGTCTTTAGGCAGGTTCATATACCCAGGCAGACGCGTTGAAAGCAGCCCAAGGTCCGTATAACCCTGAATGTTGGAATGTCCGCGCAGAGCATTCAGGCCGCCACCGGGCATCCCCACGTTACCCAACAGCATTTGCACCATAGATGCCGCGCGAATGATCTGAGACCCGTTGGTGTGATGGGTCCAACCCAGAGCGAACAGGAACGTAGACGTACGATCTGGCACACTCGTAGATGCCAGTGTTTCACATACATGCAGAAAATCTTTTTCCGGCGTGCCCGTAATCTGGGAAACAAGCTCTGGCGTATAGCGGCTGGTATAGTTGCGTAAAAGATTTAGTACACAACGTGGATGCTGGAATGTTGGGTCCTGCTTGGCAAACCCTTGTTCATCGCGCTCGTAATCCCACGAAGTTGTATTGTAGCTGCGCGTAGCGGCATCATACCCCGTGAACAGACCTTCATGAAACTGAAAGTCTTCACGCACTATCAACGCGGCGTTTGTGTAGGCCTTTACATATTCATGCTGAATTTTATCGTGCGTCAGCAGATAATTGATAACACCCAACATAAAAGCGGCATCAGAACCCGCACGAATTGGCGCGTAAAAATCTGCAACGGCTGCACTTCGGTTAAACCGTGGATCAACCACCATAACCTGGGCACCATTACGGGTTTTGGCTTCCATAACCCATTTAAAACCAACAGGATGCGCCTCTGCTGGGTTGCCGCCCATAATCAGAACAACATTGGCGTTTTTGATATCCACCCAATTGTTGGTCATTGCGCCACGGCCAAAGCTGGCACCCAATGCAGAAACCGTAGGCGCATGACAAAGCCGTGCCTGACAATCCAGCCCCAGAATACCCAACGCCCGCGCAAACTTAAAATCCAGCAGTCCGGTTTCATTACTGGCGGCAGAAGATGCCAGCATACCTGTGCTCAGCCAGCGATTAACCAATTCACCTTTTTCATTCCGCTGAATAAAATTCTTATCCCGATCATCCTTTAAAAGGCGGGCAATACGGTCAGTCGCTTCCTTCCAGCTTATGCGCTTCCACTCTCGGCTTCCGGGGGCACGGTAAGAAGGATATTGCAGGCGTGTTTCACTGTGAATGAAATCCACCAACCCCGCACCTTTTGGGCACAAAGAACCACGGCTGACAGGATGGTCTGGATCACCTTCAATATGAAAGATGCTGGGCTTGGCATTTTTAGCGCCATCCCCCAATGAATACATAAGCAACCCGCACCCAACCGAACAATAAGTGCAGTTGTTGCGTGTTTCCTTGGCACGCAGCAGCTTGTACTGGCGCGTTTCTTGCGCCAAAGCTTTAACTGGCGGCACAAAACCAAGCGCAACAGCACTGGCACCCGCCACACATGCGCCAGTATTCCGCAAAAACTCTCTGCGCCCCAAGGCCATGTAAACCACCCTGATGTTTTATTAAAAAACCGAATGAGAGATTGGCTGGGGGACCTGGATTCGAACCAGGGCTGACCGGGTCAGAGCCGGTAGTTCTACCGCTAAACTATCCCCCAGCAAACTGGGCCTTACAGAAGCTCTTAAAGAGCGTTCCCGTTCGGTGAGGCTCATCTAGCATTCCGCTTCAGAGCGCGCAACCCCTTTTTCCAAAAGAATTTTCATTTTGTCACATATTTGTCTTGCTCCCTGCGCGTGAGAGCCCAAAATAAGAAACAATATGGTTTAACCTCTTGTTTAAGGACCGGACAGATGGATCGTCCCCCCTCCTGGACCGGCCGGTCTGGCAGATTTGTGTCGGCCTCTCCACCATGTAGTGGAGAGGAAGATCTTTTTGCCGCGCTCGATCTGGGAACAAATAACTGCCGCTTAATGGTTGCAACCCAAACAGCAGGTGGATTTAGGGTTGTAGATAGTTATAGCCGTATGGTGCGGCTTGGAGAAGGCCTGCATCACACCGGAAAACTGCATAAAGCTGCCATGGAACGCACCATGGAAGCACTGCAAACGTGCGCAGAACGTTTAAACAGATGGCCTGTTCGAGAAATTCGCGCCGTGGCGACAGAAGCATGCCGACGCGCAGAAAACGGACAAACCTTTCTTCAGCAGGTTCACCAGCAAACGGGATTTGATATCAAGATCATTTCCGGGCGGGAAGAAGCCTGCCTTGCGGTAGAAAGCTGCGCCAATCTGCTACACAACCCACGCTTTGGGCCACCCCGCAATCGGGCTTTACTGTTTGATATTGGCGGCGGTTCAACCGAAATTGCATGGGTGCGCACAGATTCCACGCGTCAGACAGAAGAACTCATCGGCTATCTCAGCTTGCCGGTTGGCGTCATCACACTTTCCGAGCAGTTTGGCCACGCATACAGCACGGATGATCGGGCTTACCGTAAAATGGTGGAGCATACGCGCCACCATCTGCGTGAATTTGAGAACGTCTATCGGATCAAACCGGAAATCAGACGCAAACAAACACGCCTGATAGGTACCAGCGGTACAGTCACAACGCTTGCCAGCCTTATCTTAAATTTGCCGCGCTATGCACGTGCAGCTGTAGATGGCTCCCTACTCCCGGCATCCAGCGCCAGATTGGCTGTGCGCACTTTGCAAAAAATGGGTGCTGATGGCATTGCCCGTCACCCATGCATTGGCCCGGATCGTGCACCTTTTGTTTTGCCCGGCTGCGCCATCTTTGAGGCCATTCATGATGTCTGGCCAGTAGAAGATATTATTGTTGCAGACAGAGGGCTGCGCGACGGCATGGTTTTGCGTATGATCCGTGGCAAATCGGGTATGGCTTCTCGCCGCAATCGTGCGTCTTTATCTATCCCCCCTCACCTTCGCCACTCCATGCAGGCAACAGGCTTATGACTGAAAAGAAAAACCTCCCTACTGGCAGCTCAACGTTGCGCGTGCCTGGCCGTGCCCGCAAGAGCAGCGCAACACCCGGCAGCCGTTTAGTGCAAAACGATTCTGATGCTCCGCAAAAAATGCGTGCGCAATCGGTTTCATTACGCACAGCACGAGGCCGCACGACAGCCCAGCAACGCTGGCTCTCTCGGCAATTGAATGATCCTTACGTGCAGGCCGCTCATAAACAGGGCTGGCGTTCGCGCGCGGCGTTCAAGCTGATTGAACTTGATGATCGCTTCCACCTTATTCGCCCAGGCATGCGCATTGTAGACCTTGGCGCAGCCCCCGGTGGATGGACACAGGTTCTGGTTAAACGCGGCGCGGCGCAAGTTGTAGGGGTGGATCTTCTGCCTGTGGAACCCGTAACCGGTGCAGAAATTATTGAAGGCGATTTTACAGACCCAGAAATGGATGCACGCCTTATTTCCATGCTGGGCGGCAAAGCTGATCTGGTTGTTTCTGACATGGCCCCCAATACAACGGGCCACGCCCCAACAGACCATGTACGGATTATTGGGTTAGCAGAAGAAGCCTTACACTTTGCTTTTGATATTCTGGCAGAAGGCGGTGGGTTTGTTGCTAAGGTGTTTCAGGGCGGCTCCGAAAAAGCCATGCTCAACACCATGAAACAGGCCTTTACGCAGGTTCGGCACGCCAAACCGCCCGCAAGCCGTAAAGATTCTAGCGAGCTTTACGTGGTTGCAACAGGGTTTCGTCCAGACCGCATCACTGCGCAGACCACATAGTTTCTACGCGGCCTGCGACCTCTTTATTAGCCCCAAAGCCAAGCAGCACCTCTTACGCCTGAGCTATCACCGTGCTTGTTTTTCAACAACTCCGTCTTGCACTCAGGCGTAATCACATAGCGCTTCATAGCATCCGGCACACGTTCATACAGGCAGCTCAGGTTTGAAACTCCGCCACCCAGAACAATTGCATCCGGATCAATAATATTCACGATAAGAGCGCAGGCGCGGCCCAGCCTATCTACATACAAATCCAAGGCGCGTTGGGCCGCAATGTCACCAGCGGCAGCCGCATCCTCAATACCCTGCACGCTGCGGTTCCCCGACCCTTGCCAAGCTTCTGCCAAAGCTGGCCCGCATAGAAAACGCTCCAGACAACCCGAATTACCACAAAAGCATTTTGGCATGGGGAATTCATCCTCCCTTACCCACGGCAAAGGTATGTGTCCCCATTCTCCGGCAATATCATGCAAGCCTTTTAAGGGCTTACCATCAACAATAATACCACCGCCCATGCCGGAACCAAGAATCACACCAAACACCACATGGCGTCCGGCTGCTGCTCCATCAGTTGCTTCCGACAAAGCAAAGCAGTTGGCATCATTTTCAACACGAACGGGAAACCCTAAAACATCCTGCAAATCATCTGCAAAAGGTTGACCATTCAGCCATGTCGCATTCGCATTTTTTACAAGGCGGGTATGCGCATCTACTGCACCGGGAATGCCAACCCCAACAGTGGCATACGGATTTGTGCGGCTATGCGCATCATCAACCAATTTTTTCACGTCACTTAGCAAGCCCTGATACGTACCAGGGTTGCTCACACGATGCCGCAAAACCACCTGCCCTTCGGCATCAAGAGCGACGATTTCGATCTTGGTGCCCCCAATATCGATTCCCAGACGGTAGTCCGACATACTTTTAACCTGCTGTTTTTATTAAACTTTTAACAGAATGTTTCCTGTTGCAAAAGAAAGTGGCACACTTTGCAAACAACATGCCACCAACCTCCTACGGCAGGAACCAGCCAAGATGAATGAAACTGTTCTTGACGCACGCGGGCTTAATTGTCCACTTCCCGTGCTCAAGGCCAACCGTGTTCTCCGAACCATGCAACCAGGAGAGCGGCTTCGAATATTAGCAACAGACCGCGCTTCCATAACCGATTTTCAGGTATTCTGCCGTGAGACCGGCCATGCCCTTATCGCTTTTACGGATGAAAACAGCGTATTCTGTTTTACCGTAAAATGCCGCACCAGCGCGCCTGCAAACAAGCCAAACTAAAAAAATCCTGCCTGCCACACACCACCCAAGACTTGGCAGACCCCTGCATATCGGGCTATTGCCTGCCCCTCATGACGGATAGGAACCCCCGCGCCATGTCGGACAACATCAAATCACTGTCTTTCGAAGATGCGCTTTCCGAGCTGGAAAAAATTGTGCGCGGCTTGGAAGGTGGGCAGCTAAAGCTGGAAGATGCAATAACGGCCTACGAACGCGGGGCTGCCCTACGGCAACATTGTGAGGCCAAGCTTAGCGAGGCTGAAGCCCGCGTGCAGGCGATCGTGCAGCGTTCTGATGGAACGCTGAACATGAAACCTATGGACTGAGATGTCGATGACAAACCCGACACACCCTTCTATCAATCGTGCATCAGATAATGGCGCCCTGCTTAAGCAGGATATGGGTGCGCGCGCCCGTGTCATTGAACACACGCTTGATACCTTGCTCCCCCCTACAACAGGAGGCGATGCGCGGCTGATCGAAGCCATGCGCTACGCAACACTTGGGGGAGGTAAGCGGTTACGCGGTTATCTTGCCATTGTAACGGCCAGCCTTTTTGGCGTTCCAGAAAGCCAGTCCGCACGCGTCGCCGCCTCTGTTGAAATGCTGCATGCTTATTCCCTCGTGCATGATGATCTTCCGGCCATGGATGATGATGATATGCGGCGGGGCCAACCTTCCACACACCGCAAGTTTGATGAAGCCACAGCCATTCTGGCTGGAGATGCTCTTCAGACCAAAGCATTCGAAATTCTGGCGGCCAGCCAGACCCATGCGGATGCAAACGTGCGTATTGATCTGATTTCCGCTTTTGCCGAAGCATCTGGCGCTGCTGGTATGGTGGGCGGCCAGATGATTGATATGGAAGGCGAAGGCCGCGCACTCCCTCTTGCAGAAGTCCGCCACCTCCACGCACTTAAAACCGGCTGCCTAATCCGTTATTCTGCAGAATCCGGGGCTATTCTGGGGCAAGCATCTCCTGATCTGCGCCGCCGCCTGCGCTCCTATGGTGCAAATATTGGCGCAGCCTTCCAAATTGCAGATGACGTTCTGGACGCAACAGCCACGGCAGAAGAACTGGGCAAGACCGCAGGTAAGGATGAAGCCTCTGGCAAGTCCACCTTCGTAGCTCTGCTAGGTATTGAAGGTGCCAGAGCAGAAGCCCTGCGCGTAACAGAAGAAGCCATTGCCGATCTGGAACCCTTTGGCGCACAGGCAGATCGTCTGCGTGATCTGGCCTATTATGTGATCGAACGGAAAAACTGAACTCATGACCAATCAGCCCCACACTTCACCGATTCCGACGTTAGGGCGTTTTCCTGCGCTGGACCGGGTTGAGTATCCGGCGGACCTGCGCAATCTCTCGGTTGAGCAG